>JARXZD010000013.1 GCA_029893765.1 Bacilli bacterium PM5-9 | reverse complement strand
CATTTTAAACCATCTCCTATATTTTGATAGTTTAATTGTATCAACTCATATTACATTTTTTATGTAATCTACCAACTTTTTCTGAAACCAATATTATATTTTTTAAAAATAAAAAATGGTTTCTTATTAATTAAAAGAAAGGTATAATACTAGTATTAAGGGGGTAAAATGATGAAAAAATTTGAACGTGTTGATGTTGGGTATATTAATACACCACTTGAAAGGCTTAATAATTTAAGTGATTATTATAGTGATGTAGATATTTACATTAAAAGAGATGATATGACAGGATTAGCTTTAGGTGGAAATAAAACGAGAAAGTTAGATTATATTGTAAAATATGCCTTAGATAATAATTATACAACTTTACTAACTGTTGGTGGTCCACAAACTAATCATGGTCGTTTAACAATAGCAGCCGCTGCTAAGTTTGGACTAAAAAGTATCTTAGTATGTGATGGTAAAGCACCAAAAAAAGCACAAGGTAATTTAATTTTAGATAAAATGATGGGTGCAGAAGTAATTTTCATTGATGATGAGGGAAGAACTGATGAACAACAAGCAATCCATAAAAAAGAAGAGATTGCTAAAATCATTCAAGAAAGAGAAGCTAATGGAGAAAAGGTTTTAGATATTCCATTAGGTGGTTCATCAGCAATCGGTGCGTATGGTTATCTTCAATGTGCTAAAGAAATTATTGATCAATTAAAAGAAATGAACCTTAAAATAGATTATTTATTCTGTGGATATGGTTCAACTGGTACTTTTGCAGGATTATGGTTAGGTGCAAAATATTTTGGTGCTGATTTTGAAGTGGTTGGTGTTCCAGTATTTCCAACACCTTTTTCTACAGAACATTGTGCTAATTTAATCAATGAGCTTGCTGATAATTGTGAGATTGATATTGATTGTAAACCTGAGCAACTTAAAGTTATTGGTGGATTTGAAAATAATAAATATGCTGGACCTGCGTATGGTAAAACTAATGAAGAAATTAGAGAAGTTATTTATCAAATGGCTCAACAAGAAGGAATTATTTGCGATCCTTGTTATACTGGTAAGACATTATATGGAATGATTGATAGTATTAAAAGCCCTGAGGTTTATAATAAAAAACTATTATTCTTACATACTGGTGGTGCTCCAGCAATATTTGCTGATCCATTTGCTGAAGATATTCAAGAAGAAATATGGATAAATAACGTTATTCAAAAGTAAAAGACATTTTCTCAAATGTCTTTTTTTTTATTTTGTATATACTAATTTTCCATTAACTACTGTTTTTAGTACCTGAGTTTTTGGAATGTCTTCAACATCAACTGAGAAGATATCTTGGTTTAATACTGCAAAATCAGCAACTTTACCAACTTCAAGTGTTCCTTTATAATCTTCTTCAAATGATTGATATGCTCCTTCGTATGTATATGCTCTTATGGCTTCATAGACACTTAAACATTCATGTTCATTCCAACCTTTATCAAAAGTATTATTTAAATCTTTTCTTGTAATGGCACAATAAATATTATTGAATGGATTTGTTGGTTCAACTGGGCTGTCTGTTCCCATTGATACAGATACACCCTTATCCATTAATGTTTTAAAAGCATAGCTTGTTTTACCTTTTTTTGCACCAACACGACTATCAACGATGTGAATATCGTAATGTAAGAAGATTGGTTGTGCATATACAACAACTTTTTCTTTTGCAATTTGTTCTAATGCAGGTGTTTCAGTTATTTGGCAATGCACAATTCCATGTCTTGAATTATCTTTAGGCATTTCTTTATTTAATCTTGAATAAAGTCTCATAATTTGATTAGTTGCTCCATCACCAATACCATGAATAGCCATTTGCAAATCATTTTCTTGAGCAATCTTTCCTAATTCATATAATTCATTATCATCATATGTGCTAATACCTTTTTCTTCAGGAGCATCAGCATATCCACCCTCAATTACTGCAGTTCTTGCTCCAAGTGAACCATCTAATAATAATTTAAGTGGTCCAATTCGATAAAATCCAAAGTCTTGTTTAGTTCTATATCCTTTAGCAAGGAAATCTTTAAGTAAATTTACTTTTGGTAATAAACACTGTTGATATACTTTAACAGTTAATTTTTTATCTTTAGCAAGTTCTTGATATGCTTGCATAACTTCATGATATTCGACACCTGGTAAAGCTGTAAAATCATCAGTTTGAATTGAGGTGATTCCTTCGCTATTTAAATGTTTATTGAAGTTTAAAATTAATTCTTTAATATCATTTAAAGCTAATTTTGGAAAGTTACTATAAACATAAGTTAATGCTGTTTCACTAAATAACCCGTTTAAATCACCGTTTTCATCTGTATATATTTCTCCATCACTTAATTGAGGTAAATTATTTTTATCCAAGTTAATAATTTCTAAAGCCTTACTATTAACAACACAAATATGGATACAAGCTCTAATTAAGCAAATTGGTACATCTGTTGAAATTCTATCTAAATCATCCTTTGTTGGAAATTTTTTTATATCAAAGTAATCTTGATTCCAACCACGACCAATTACCCAATCTCCATCTTTAAGGTTTTTAGGCATTGTATCTTTAGTAATGTTAACTAAATCATCAATACTTTTCGCTTGGCTTAAGTCAACTTGGCTCATTTTTTGAGAGCTTAGTAAACCATGTAAATGACTATCAATAAATCCTGGAATAACTACTTTTTGTTCTAAGTCAATTACTTGAGTATTATCATCTACTAATTCAAGAATTTCCTTTGTAGTTCCTATGTTTTTGATTTTTTCATCATCAACAAGCATTGCCTCAACTACACGATGATCATTCATCGTATGAATAATACCATTAATATACGCATTTTTCATATTTAAGACCTCTTTTCTTCTATATATGCTAATGTTATCAAAGATAATCTTTAAATGTCAACCTATACAAACAAAAGAAATAAAAAAAGTTATTAAATATGATATAATAATGTGGGTGAGAAAATGCAACAGTATATGATAAAAACAAACCAAATAGAAAATGAATATATTATATTAGACAAGGATGATTTGCATCATGTTTTTAGTGTGATGAGAATGAAAGAAAATGATGAAATTCTATGTGTTAATATTGATGATAAAAAAAGATATTTATGTAAAATAGTTAATGATAAAAAAATAATGATTATTGAGCAATTAATGATGGATAATGAATTAGATAAAAGTCTTGTTTTAGCTTTTGGATTAGTTAAGGCTGATAAATTAGAATTTGTTATTCAAAAGGCTTGTGAATTAGGTGTAAGTAAGTTTATTCCATTAAAAACAAAAAATAGTATTGTGAAAATGGATAATGATAAAATAAACAAGAAAATGGTTAGATGGAAAAAAATTATTAAAGAAGCTTGTGAACAAGCAAAAAGAAATACTTTAATGGAAATAGAAGAACCTTTAACAATCGACGATTTAAAAAATAATTTACAGGATATTAATTTAGTTGCTTATGAAAAAGAAGATTTTAAAAATAAGATAAGAGATAATTATAGTAAAGATAATAGTTGTTTGATTATTGTAGGTCCTGAGGGTGGTTTTGATTTAAGTGAAGTAGAAAAGATGAAAGAATTAAATATTAAACCAATTAGCCTTGGAAAAAGAATTTTAAGATGTGAAACTGCTGCAATTAGTGTGGTTAGTATAATTAGTGATTTAATGGAATAGAAAGGGAGTTTAGATGAAAACTTTTGCAATATATAGTTTAGGATGTAAAGTAAATAGCTATGAAAGTAGTGCGATTGCTCGAATGTTTGAGGCGCATGATTATTTTCAGGTTGATTTTAAAGAAAAAGCAGATGTTTATATTATTAATACTTGCACAGTAACTAATACTGGTGATACTAAATCAAGAAAAATAATTAGACAAGCAATTAGAAGAAATAAAGATGCGATTGTTTGTGCGTTTGGTTGTTATGCTCAAGTTAGTCCACAGGATATAATTGAAATTGAAGGTGTTGATATTGTACTTGGTACTCAATATCGTCATATGTTGGTTGATTTAGTTAATAATCATACAAAAAATAAGCAACTAGTTAAAGTAGACAATATTTTTGAAACTAATGAATTTGAAGAATTTACTTTTGAAACGCAAACTTCAAATCAAAGAGCTTATCTTAAAATACAAGAAGGTTGCAATAACTTTTGCACTTATTGTATTATTCCTTATGCAAGGGGATTAATGCGATCAAGAGCAAAAGATAGTATTATAAATGAAGCTAAAAAATTAGTAGCAAGTGGTTATAATGAAATAATTTTAACTGGTATTCATACTGGTGGATATGGTTATGATTTAGAAAATTACAATTTTGATGATTTATTAGAGGATATATTAAATGAGGTTAGTGATTTAAAAAGACTTCGTATTTCATCAATTGAAATAAATCAGATAACAAGTAGAACTTTGCAATTATTTAAAGAAAATAACCGTTTGGTAAATCATTTACATATTCCAATTCAATCGGGTAGTCATGAAATACTAACTCTAATGAAAAGAAATTATACTAAAGATGAGTATCTAAAAAGAATAAAAGAAATACGTAATGAATTACCTGATATTGCACTTACAACTGATTTAATTGTTGGATTTCCATACGAAAATGAAGAGTTATTTAAAGAAACACTTAATACTATTGAAGAGTGTGATTTCTTTGATATTCATGTTTTTCCATATTCAAAAAGAACAGGAACACCATCTGCAACTTTTGATTGCCAAGTTGATGAAAGCATTAAAAAAGAACGTGTTGAAATTGTCATGAAATTAGCTAGTAAATTAAATAGAAAATATATTAATAAGTTTATTACAAAAAGATTAAATATGATTGTTGAAGGCTATGATCAAAAAACAAAGATGTATTATGGTCATAGTGATAATTACATAAAAATATATTTTAATGATGAATGTATAATAGGTAGTATGGTTGAAGTAGAATTAATTGAGAATTTATTTTATCCAATAGGAAAGGTGATAAAAAATGAAGCTTAATCAATTGTTAGATGTTGATGATAATAGAGAAGTTAGTTATCTTAGTGAGGATAGTCGTGATGTTAAAAAGAATACTTTATTCTTTTGTTTAAAGGGTGCTGCTTTTGATACTCATAGTGTGGTTGATGAAGTAATAGAAAAAGGTGCTAATGTAATTGTTCATACAGATTTTTTAGAAAAAAAGGATGGAATTTTTTATTATCAAACTGATGACATTGAAGAAGTAATGGCAAAAGTGTGTGCTAACTTCTTTGATGAGCCAAGTAAAAAAATGAATTTAGTGGGTATTACTGGAACTAATGGTAAAACAACATCTGCTTGGATTTTAAAGGATATTTTAAATAAACTTAGTAGTTGTGGCTATATTGGTACAATTAATATTGAATATAATGAAAAGGTATTTAAAAATTTATTTACAACACCTAAACCAATTGAATTAAATTATCATTTAAACGAAATGGTTAAGGATGAGATTAAATATTGTGCTTTAGAAGTTTCATCGCATGCTTTAACTTTAAAAAGAACAGAGTATTTAAATTTTAAATATGCGATTATGACAAATTTAAGCTTTGAGCATGTGAATTTTCATGGTTCAATGAGTGAGTATGCTAAAGCAAAAAGAATGTTATTTGAACAATTAAGTGAAAATAGTTATGCAATATTAAATAAAGATGATGAAACTTATGATGATTATCAAAAGAGTAGCCATGCTAAAGTTATAAGTTATGGAATTAACAATGATGCTGATGTTATGGCCAAAGATATTATTATTAGTAATAAAAATACAAAATTTACATTAGTTATTTTTGATAAAGAATATAAAGTGGAAACTAATTTGGTTGCATTATTCAATGTTTATAATTTATTGTCAATTCTATGTGTTTTATATCTAGAAGGATATGATATTGAAAAGATATTACCACTTCTAAAATCTATTACTTATCCAAAAGGTAGAATGGAAACAATTAATGAAAATCAAAATTTTGATGTTATTATTGATTATGCACATACTCCTGATGGTTTTGAGAAGGTGTTTGAGTATGCCAAAGAAATGGCTAAAGGAAGAATAATTGCTGTTTTTGGTAGTGCTGGTGGTGATCGTGATAAGGAAAAAAGACCTATTTTAGGTGAAATAGCAAGTACCTATTGCGATGAAATAATATTAACAGAAGAAGATATTAGAGATGAAACAACACAAAGTATTGCTTTAGAAATAAAAAAGGGTATTAAAAATGATGTTTTTACTAAAATTATTGATAAGCGTGAAGATGCTATAAAATATGTTATTGATAATGCTAAAAAGGATGATATGATTTTAATTTTAGCTAAAGCAGATGATAGATATAATATTGTTCAAGGAAAAGCAATTCCTTATGAAGGAGATATTAATTTAACAACTAGATTATTAAAGGAGAGAAGAAAATGAAATTAAGTAAATATATTGACCATACGTTATTAAAACCAGAAGCAACCCAAAAGCAAATAATGGATTTAGTTCATATAGCTAAAGAATATGATTTTGCATCAGTCTGTATAAATTCATGTTGGGTTAACTTATGTGCTAATGAATTAAAGGATAGTGATGTAAAGGTATGTACTGTTATTGGTTTTCCTTTAGGTGCAAATACTAGTGAAGTTAAGGTTGCTGAAACTATTGATGCAATTAAAAATGGTGCTGATGAAATAGATATGGTAATTAATATTGGTGCTTTAAAATCAGGGTTAGAACAAGTAGTATTTGAAGATATAAAAATGGTTGTTGATGCTGCTAAACCAAAAATTGTTAAAGTAATTATTGAAACATGTTTATTAAGTGATGAAGAAAAAATAAAAGCTTGCCAACTAGCAAGCAAAGCAAAAGCAAAATTTGTTAAAACAAGCACTGGATTTTCAACCGGTGGTGCAACTGTCGATGATGTAAAGCTAATGAAATCTCATATTAGTGATGATATGGAAGTTAAAGCTAGTGGTGGAATTAAAACAAAAGAAGATTTTAAAAAAATGATTGAAGCAGGTGCTACAAGAATAGGAACATCAAATGGTGTTAGTTTAATATAAAAAAACCGTTAAAAAACGGTTTTTTTTAGGCATTAATACTTTGAATAATAAACAGAGCAATTGCAATTAAAAACAATAAAACAGTTATAACTACAATATATATTTTAGTGAATGTTGGTGTTAGCTTTGCGAATTTATCATCAATAGAAATTCCAAGTGTTCGTTGTTTTCTTTTTTGATATGCAGAAACTTGCTCATCAGAAATAACATCCATTTGCAATGTGTAAGATAATTTTTCTTGAGAACTTTTTATTTCATTTCTCTCAATAGGATTATTATCTTTTTTGATTACCTTTATATTTGAAGGTAATGATTCTTCTCTGACATTTGTTCTTTTAAAGAAATTTTGAGGAGTTTCATTTTTTCTAATCTTTGTTTCACTTTTTAATTGAGTGACTTCTTGATTAGCACCTTCATTTATTTTTTTTATGATTGCTTGCTTAGCTTCTTCTCTTTTTTTTCTTTTTCTTTCGATTTCTTCTTTTATTTTTTCAGCTTCTTCAGAATTCTTTTTTTGTAATTCCATACTTTTTTGCTGAGACTCTCTAAGCGTATCAAAATTAATATTCGGTTTATTTGCCATATAAATACCTCATTTAAATTAATTGTTTATTTGCTCTTTTTCGATCTACTTCATTTAAATATTTTTTTCTTAATCTGATATTCTCTGGTGTTATTTCAACCAATTCATCATCTTCGATAAAGGCTAATGCATCTTCTAAACTCATAATAATAGCTGTTCCAAGTCTGATTGCATCATCACTACCACTTGCTCTAACATTAGTTAATTTTTTGTTTTTAGTTGGATTAACAACTAAATCATTATCACGAGAGTTCATTCCAACAATCATTCCTTCATATACAGAAACGCCTGGTGTAATAAACATTGTTCCTCTTTCTGATAAGTTCATTAATGAATATGCCATTGCATCACCATTAACTCCAGAAATAAAGACACCATTTTTTCTTCCTTCAAGTGCACCTTTATACTCTTGGTAGTTATCGAAAGTTTTTACCATAATTCCTTCACCATGAGTATCATTTATAAATTGAGTATTATATCCAATTAATGATCTGGTTGGTACTAAATATTCAATTCTAATTTGATTGTTTTTTGGTATCATATTAATCATTTCACCTTTTTTAAGATTTAATGAATTAATAATTGTACCAGAATATTCTTCAGGAACATCAATTTGTACTCTTTCAATAGGTTCGCAAAGTTTACCATCTATTTCTTTATAAATAACTTCTGGTTTACTTACTGCAATTTCAAAGCCTTCACGACGCATATTTTCTAATAGTATTGATAAATGTAATTCACCACGTCCACTTACTTTAAATCCGTCTGCTGCAGATTCAAGTGGTTCTACCATTAAACCAACATTTACTTCTAATTCACGATCTAAACGATCTTTGATATTTCTAGTTGTTAAATACTGTCCTTCTTGTCCTGCAAAAGGTGACTTATTAACTAAGAAATTCATTGCCATTGTTGGCTTTTCTATTTCAATTAAATCTAATGGTTGAGGATCATTTACATCACAAATTGTTTCACCAATAGTAATATCACTAATACCTGAAACAACAACTATATCATTAGCGTAAGCTTTTTTTACACTTTTACGTCCTAATCCTTCATAGACGAATAATTTTTGAATTTTCTTTTTTACTAATTCGCCATCTTGGTTATAAACTAAAACATCTTGATTTTCTTCAAGTGTTCCTTGATAAATACGTCCAATTCCTAAACGTCCAATATAATCATCGTATGCTAGAGATGATATTTGCATTTGTGTTGGTTTGTTTTGTAATGTATCATCAATATCTACATGTTCAATTATTGTATTGAATAATGGTGTTAAATCTTTAGAATCATCATCTAAACTGTATTTAACGATACCTTGTTTTGCGATTCCAAATAAAGTTGGAAACTCTAATTGTTTATCATTTGCATCTAAATCTAAGAAAAGTTCTAGTACCTCTTCAATAACTTCAGTAGCTCTTTGATCTGGTTTATCAATTTTATTAATTAATAAAATTGGATTTAATCCTAAATTTAATGATTTTTGTAAAACAAATCTTGTTTGTGGCATAACACCTTCAGCACTGTCTACTAGTAAAATTACTGTGTCTACTGTTCTGATTATACGCTCAACTTCACTACTAAAGTCAGCATGTCCTGGTGTGTCAACTATATTGATTTTATAATCTTTATAGTTTATGCTACAGTTTTTTGCATAAATAGTAATTCCTCTTTCTTTTTCTAAATCATTACTATCCATGACTTGATTGCTTGCCTCCATTGTATTGCTTTGTGATAAAAAAGCATCTACTAGTGTTGACTTTCCAGCATCAACATGGGCGATTACTGCAATATTAATTATTTTTTTCATTTATCGTTCACCGTATCTTTCCAAGAAATAATTATACCGTAATTAGCTTCTAAACGCAAACGGTACCTATTCATCAGCTAGATATTGTGGTCTTTTAACTTTAAATTGAGTGTTTGTAAGACTATTTATTCCCAAACAACCATTACTAAGTAACAATAAATCCATTAAATCTTTAGGTCTTTTTAAAATAAATTTATCATCGTTGTATTCTAAACTTAAATTTAAAAATGATATTACTTCTTTAACTTTTTCTTTACTTAATGAGCCATCATTAATTTGTTGGCACATAGAATCAATTTGCTCGAAATATTCACATACAAGTTTTGCGCTACCTTTAGTAAGTAATTGTCCATCACTAATTATGTTTGGATTATTATATACTATTTGAGATGCTTGATTATCATAATATGTTTCTAAGTTGAAATATTTTTGATATAATTCTTTATCTAAAATATAGAAATCATCATTTAAATAGATAAAACTTACTAAGTTAACATCAACTTTAAAAGCAGGGTAATTACTAACTTTAAGGCCATCTTTTGTTATTTTTACTTCGTAATCATCTGGATTATAATAGAAAGTATTGTTTTCTATTTTTAATGGTGATTTTAGTTTTACCCAAATCAATATCTCATCATCTTCATTAATAACTTTAATTAAAATATAACTGAATGATAGAGATTCTTTTTCTAATAAGCTAATTGATGTTGTTTGTTCGTTTAATGAATCTTGATAATTTAATTTAATTTCTTGATCAAGATATGCAAATCCTGCAAAGTTATCATCATTGCTATAATCTTTTATATGAATATCATCTAATTTTTCAATTAAAGAATTCTTGATAATTTCATAAAAGTTATTAAGGTTATTTAAGTCATCAAAGGTGCTAAGAGCAACCAATGAATCATTTTCAAAAAAGAATGCCTGTTCTTCTTTGTTGTATTTAGGTTTTCTTGCACCATAAAATTCTATTTTTTTAGTATCTTTTTTTAAACTGTCTATTAGTTTCATATATGCTCCTTTTATTTATCTTTTTCTTTATATTCAGCATCAAAAATATTATCACTTGCTGTTTTATGGATTGTTTTACTAGTAGAATTATTGTCCTTTTTCTTTTGATAATATGTTGATTTTGTATATATATTTTGATCTGCACCAGTATTTAACAACAACATAATTAATAGATCAACAATGATAAATAAAATTGCTAAAGTTGAACCATTTAAAGTTCCCATATGTAGTAGTATTAATACTATTGGAAAATATGATATCCCTGAAATTTTAAATAGAATTGTAAATGTATAAAAAGTTAACATTAATGTTGTAAACGTAAAGCCGATAGTGTCTACATTATAAATACTAATTTCAAAAAAAGTAGTAACTTGTAAAATAACATCTAAAAAAATTATTCCCCAAGAAATAATTGTTAAGACTGAACTTAAAAAAAATGATATCAATTTGTTTTTATTACTTATCATTTATTCACAACTCCTTACTTTGATAATAATAACATATTATTTAGATATTATTATGTAGATTATGAGAATATAAATGACATATTGGTTTCATTATTATTTAAGACATGATATACTGTAATTGTTAATTTGAAGGTATCAATATTAATTACAAAAGGAGTATGATTAAGTAATGGAAGAATTAAGATTATTTACTTCAGAATCAGTTTCTGAAGGACATCCAGACAAAGTTTGTGATCAAATAAGTGATGCCATTTTAGATGCAGTATTAAAACAAGATCCAAATTCACGAGTAGCCTGTGAGTGTTTTGCAACAACTCAACAAATTGTTGTTGGTGGCGAAATAAGAACAAACGCTCAAGTTGATTATGAACAAATTGTTCGTAATAAGTTAAGAGAGATAGGTTATGTTCACGAAGATTTGGGTATTAATTGCGACACATGCAAAGTTGATATTTTATTACATAAACAATCACAAGATATCGCTTTAGGTGTTGATGATACAACAAATGAGGAAAAACAAATTGGTGCAGGAGATCAAGGTATAATGTTTGGTTTTGCATGTAATGAAACTAAAGGTTATATGCCATATGCGATTGTTATTGCACATAATTTAGTTAGAGAAGCATCAAAACAACGTAAAAGTGGTGAATTCAAGTGGGCTAGACCAGACATGAAGTCACAAGTAACAATTGATTATACTGATGAAGAAAATCCGAAAATACACACTGTTTTAATGTCTATTCAACATGATCCAGACTACAATCACGAGGAATTTGTTGAATATATTAAAGAACATATTATTAAAAAAGTTTTAAGTTCTTATGATATGGCTAATGATGATTACAAAGTATTAATTAATCCAACAGGAAGATTTGTTATCGGTGGACCACACGGAGATAGTGGATTGACAGGCAGAAAAATAATTGTTGATACATATGGTGGTTATTCTCGTCATGGTGGTGGTGCATTTTCTGGTAAAGATGCTACTAAGGTTGATCGCTCAGCTGCTTATGCAGCAAGATGGGTTGCTAAAAACATTGTTGCGGCTGGTTTATGTGATAAATGTGAAATTCAATTATCTTATGCGATTGGAAAAGCTAATCCAATATCAATTTTAATTGAAACGTTTAATACTAATCACATTGCTGAAGAAAAAATTAATGAAGCAGTTCGTGATAATTTTTATTTAACTCCATCTGGAATTATTAAGGCATTAGAGTTATCAAAACCTATTTATTCTCAAGTTGCTGCTTATGGTCACATGGGAAGAAATGATATTGAATTACCGTGGGAAAAGCTTGATAAGGTAGATGTATTAAAAAAATATTTAGACTAAAAAAAGAAACATTGCATTTTTGCGATGTTTTTTTAGGTAAAAATAGAGTTTATATAAATAATAAATTGGGTGAGTAATTCACCTACATTTCAAATTAAGGAGAGTAAGTATATGCATTTATCACTAACTCGTTTTGGAGAAGTAGATAAAATGTAAATTATGAGAAACTATGGATAGTAACAATAGATTACTTAATCTAATAATTTTAATATTACTATTAGTGCTACTTATTAAAATAGCCTAATTTTTTATTCTTCTCCTTAACGAAATGTAAAAGACACTAGCTACAACTAGTGTCTTTCTTGATATTTTTTATTCTTCTCAATAATTATTATATCATTTTTTAAAATATAATCAATGGATTGAAACACTTTATTTATAATTATTTCAGTTGATTTATTAATTTTTAAATGCTATAATTAAGATATCTTCAGGGTTAGGTGCAATTCCTTACTGGCGGTAAAGCCCGCGAGCGAAAGCTGACAAGGTTCGATTCCTTGGCCAACAGTTAAAGTCTGGATGGAAGAAGACAATAGGTAGTATGGTCATTTTTCATCGTGGAGATATTCACGATTTTTTATTTTGAAAGGAAATTTGATTATGAATGTATTAGAATTACAGAAAAGGAGTTTAACACAAAAAATGGTTTTTACTTCAATTATGGCATGTATTGCTTTCTTATTAAATTATGTTGAAATACCATTTATTGTACCATTCTTGCGTTTTGATTTATCAGAAACGATTGTTATTTTGACAGTTATTATTATTGGGTTGCGTTATGGGCTAATGGTATCAATCATCAAGGCATTTTTATTCTTTTTGTTTGGTGCTAATGGTAGTGAAATAGTAGGTGTTTCAGTTTTATTATTATCTTCATGTTTTATTGCAATAATGTTTTATTTGTTATATGTAAAAGCAAAATTGAATATATATATATCTTTATTGATTATGGGTTTAATTTTTGCAATAACATTAACTGGTGTTAATTATTTTATTACAGTGCCATTATATTCTGGTGCATCTTTTGCACAATTAAATTCATCTAATGATTATTTTTATTCAATAGTTTCTTTGTATTTTCCATTTAATCTTATAAAGATGACTTTAATAAGTGCTGCAACAATTGTTTTAAATAAACTATTATTAAAAAACAATTAAAATATAATTGTAAAGAATCTGATTAATTATTGGATTCTTTTTTAATATAAAAACAGTAGTTTTTTGTGATAAAAAATGCAAAAAAAATCTTTTTAGTGGTTGCAATTAATTTAGCAATATGCTATTATTAGATAGCGTAATAACCACGCCTGAGTAGCTCAGTGGCAGAGCAATCGGCTGTTAACCGATCGGTCATAGGTTCAAATCCTATCTCAGGCGCCATTTTTTTGGAGTAGTACTCAAGTTGGCTGAAGAGGTGCCCCTGCTAAGGGTATAGGGCGTTTACGCGTCGCGAGGGTTCGAATCCCTCCTACTCCGCCATTTTTTTATGGCCCGTTGGTGAAGCGGTTTAACACACATGCCTTTCACGCATGCATTCACGGGTTCGAATCCCGTACGGGTCACCATTTAAAATAAAGCAGTAAGTTACAAGTTAAATTGTTAACTTGCTGTTTTTTTAATTTTAGGGATAAATTTAACATTTAGTCAAAAACTTAAATAAGGATAGTGATGATATGGAAAATAAATATAAATACTATGCAATAACTACAACTTTCATTGGTGCGATTTTTGGTGCCGGATTCGTTTCTGGACAAGAGTTATTACAATTTTATGCAAGCTATGGTTTGTATTGTATATTCGGATTGTTACTAATGTTTATTTTATATGTTACTTTAGCTTATATGAGTATGTCATTAGCATATGATAAAAAAGTTACTTCATACGAGGAAGTTATTGTTGGCGATAATGAAAAAGCAAAATCTATTTGTAATATTACAATTAATGTTATTTTATTTTTTGTTTTAATAATTATGTTTGCAGGAGCTGGAGCCTTATTAAATAATTTCTTTGGTGTAAGTAAGTTTTTTGGTAGTATTGGTTTAGCACTTGTTGTAATGCTTATTTGTTTAAATGGCGCTAATGGTATTGTTAAAGTTTTTAGTTTTATTGTGCCAACTATGGTAGTTCTTGCGATAATTAGCTCAATTTTAGGGATTATTTATGGTAATGAACCACTTAATTTTAATACAGTAGAGTTTGTTAAACAACCTACACCATTTTGGATTACATCAGCATTATTAGCTGTTTCTTATATATTCATAGTTCAAATACCAATTTTAAGTCCATTAGGAATTGAAGCAAAAAATAAAAAACATATTTTATTAGGTTCATTTTTTGGAGCGTTAATAATTTCAATAGTTGCAGCATTAATATGTTTTGCAATGTTAAAAAATATCAATTTAATTGTTGGTGTTGATATGCCTATGTTAATTATTTCAAATAATATTAGTAGTATTCTTGGAATAGTATATCTTGTTGTTTTAGCAATCGGTATCTTTAGTTCATCATTAGCTATGATGTTTGCGTTAGTTAATCGTTTAGAACAGAGTACAATCAAAATAAATAATAAAGTTAGTATTATTTTTATTTGTATGTTTGCTTTGTTTTTAAGTTTAATTGGTTTTTCTAATTTAATTTCAATTGTTTATCCAATTGTTGGATACATTGGATTTATTGCTAATGGTGGAGTAATAGTGCAATTCATTAAAAATAAGCGTTTAAAAAAAACAGAAACTATTAATAATTAGTTAAAATTTAACAGCTCAATGAGTTGTTTTTTTGTGGTAAAAAATATGATATAATATATTGGTTAAGAATTAAAAGATAGGGGTATTAAATTGAGATTAAGAAACAATCCAAAAGCTGATGACATAATTGCAAATTCAAATTATGTCATTAAGGAAAAACAAGAAAAATATTTCGATAATAAAAAACCTATTCATTTAGAAATTGGAATTGGTAAAGGTGATTTTATTATTGGTATGGCAAAAAAACATCCTAAAGTTAATTTCGTTGGTGTGGAGAAATTTGGAACAGTTTTAGTTAAAGCACTTGAAAAAGTTGAAAATGAAGGTTTAGAGAATGTTTTGCTTATTAAAGAAGATGCTACTAATTTAGATGAATATTTTAATGAAAATACTTTTGAATGTATTTATATTAATTTTAGTGATCCGTGGCCAAAGAAAAGGCATTATAAAAGAAGATTAACTTATAAAAGTTTTTTAGAAATATATGAGAGATTATTAAAGAAAGATGGTTTTCTTAAACAGAAAACAGATAATAAATCATTATTTGAAAGTTCTTTAATATCATATAATGATTATGGAACAAATTTTGAGATGGTTAGTGTTGACTTACATGCAAGTGAACATGCAAAAGAAAATATAATGAGTGAATATGAAAGAAAATTTTCAAGTATGAATCAACCTATCTATGCAATTAATATCAAATTTAAAGGAGATAAATAAAAATGAAATATCATGCATTTTATGTTAATGGAAATTTATTAATTAGAATAAAAAATAAAGAGTGCACATCATTCAAAAAAGAAAAAGAAATTAGTGTTTTATATAATGGAAGTGATGTTATAGGTTATAATATCTTTAATTTTGCTGATGAAAATATCAATGAATACCAAACATTTGAATTTGAAGGTGTTAAAGCAAAGACAAATTTAATTAAATTAAATGAAAAAGTTAATGAGGATATTAATAAAAGATTGAAAGAAATAAATCAAGAGGCTTTAGAATTAGATAATGAAGTATATTTTGTTGTGGGGTATGTTAAAGATATTAATAAACATCCAAAAAGTGATAAATTAAATATTTGTAATGTTGATGTGAAAAATGAAGAATTACAAATTATTTGTGGTGCACCTAATGTAGATAAAGATCAATATGTTGTTGTTTCTAAAGTTGGAGCTGTTTTACCAAATGGGACATGGATTAAAAAAGGTAAACTAATTGGTGAAGAATCAAATGGAATGATTTGTTCTAAAAAAGATTTAGGTCTTACAAACATATCGCAAGGAATTATTGTTTTAGATAATAATTATGAAGTAGGAGCAAGTTTTTTTAATGAAAATTAGAGAAATTGAATTAAAGTCTAAAGTTATTGTTGCACCAATGGCAGGAATTACAAATAAACCATTTAGAAAAATATTGCGTAAATATATGGATGGTTTAATTTGTGCTGAGATGGTTAGTGATAAAGCTTTGTATTATCAAAATGAAAAAACATTGAAAATGATTGAAGTTGATGAAGATGAAGGGCAGATTTCAATGCAAGTTTTTGGTGGTGATGTAAATAGTATTATTATGGCAGCTAAATATATTGATGAAAATAGTAATTGCACTTTTATTGATATTAATATGGGGTGTCCGGTCAAAAAGGTTTTGAAAACTGGTGGTGGTTCTAATTTATTAAAACATCCAGATTTAGTTAAAGAGATAGTTGAAGGTGTTGTTAATGCTGTAAATAAGCCTGTTACTGTTAAAATTAGAACTGGATTTGATAGTAATAGTATTAATTATTTAGAAATAGGAAAAATTGTTCAAGAAGCTGGTGCTAGTGCGATTACTTTGCATGGTCGAACTAGAGCACAATTTTATGAAGGAAAAGCTGATTGGCAAACAATAAAAAATTTAAAAGAAGAATTAGATATTCCTGTAATTGGAAATGGTGATATTTATACACTAGAAGATGCGATACAAATGTTTGAAACAACAAACTGCGATGCAATTATGATTGGTCGTGGAATTTTAGGTAATCCTTTTTTAGCAAGAGAAATTGAGCATTATTTAAAAACTGGTGAAAAACTTGAACAACCAACAGCATCTATGAAAATTAATCAAGCAATCGAACATCTAACTTATTTAGTAGATGAGTATGGTGAAAAAATTGGAGTTACTCAAATGCGTAGTCATGGTGCATGGTATTTAAAAGGATTAAATGACAATGCACGAGTTAGAAGAGAATTAAATCAAGTTACAACTTATAATGGTATGAAAGAGATATTTGAAAAGTATCTGATTTTTCTTAATGATAGTATTCAATGATATTGAGTACTTTTTTAATTTATTGGATAAAAATTAAACATATTTTAATGCTTATATTTATGTATAATATTATGGAGTGGGAGTGATAAAATGAGTATTTTATTAGGTAAAATTGCAATTAAAATTAGTCGAATGATGGGTAATCGTGGTACTGATGTAGGTGGACGTACTGCTTTACGTTTTAATAAGAAAATTTTTAAAAAACTATCAAATAATATTGAAACAATTATTTTAGTTACAGGAACAAATGGGAAAAGTACAACAACTAATTTGATTGCGAATGTTTTAGAGATGTGTGATGAAAAGACAATTAGTAATAAAACTGGTGCTAATATGTATACTGGTATTTTATCTTCAATGGTAGAGGCATATCGCTTTTTTGGTGATAAAAAAGTTAAGTATGGTGTTTTTGAAGTAGATGAGGGTAATGTTTATAAAGTTATGAATGAATTAGATAATAATTATTTAGTAATAACTAATTTTTTTAGGGATCAACTAGATCGTTATAGCGAAATGGATCTTTTGATTGATAAAATTAAAAACTCTTTAGTAGATAAAAATGTTGAGCTTATTTTAAATGTTGATGATCCATTCTGTTTAAGATTTAATGAATTTAATTATGTTGGTTATGGTTTTAGTAATAATATTAAAGACTTTGAACAAGGAAGTATTAGTGATTCTCGACATTGTCCAAATTGTGGCAAAGAGTTAATTTATAGTCATATTTTTTATGGGCAACTTGGTCATTATGTTTGTGAGTGTGGATTTAATAGAACTCAACCTAAATATGAATTGGAATTTTTAAAAGTTGATGAGGTTACTATCAATAATTTTCCATTTAAACATAATTTAAGGGGTTCATATAATGCTTATAATATTTTAGCAGCAATCGCAAGTTTACAAGAAATTGGTATTTCTAACATAGATATTCAAAAAGGACTAAATAGATATAAGTCTGATGATGGAAGAATGCAATTAATTAAAGTGAATAATAATAATGTATATTTAAATTTAGTGAAAAATCATGCAGGAATGAATATGACACTTCAAGAAATAAAAGGGTTAAGACCTCAAAACGTTGCTTTTATTTTAAATGATTATGAGGGCGATGGTAAGGATGTTTCTTGGATTTGGGATGCTGATTTTGAACACTTATTAAAATTAGATATTGAACGTTTCTTTATTTCGGGTACACGTGCTAATGATATGGCTTTACGTTTAAAAAATATGGGTGTTGAACCAAGAAAAATAATGGTTAATGTCTTATTTGAATCAATGGTTGATATAATATGTGAAAAAGATGCTGTTGTAATTGCTAGTTATACAGCTTTAAATGATACAAAAAATATTTTAATGAAAAGAGGGATTGAATAATGGAATATCATATTTATCATATGTTTCCAAAGTTACTAAACTTATATGGTGATCATGGAAATATCATTACTTTATCTTTCTTTGCTAAAAAATTAGGTTTAAGACCAATAGTACACGAAATTGATGATGTTTCTCAAATTGATTGGAACAAGATTGATTTTATGTTAATTGGTGGTGGTAGTGATCGTGAACAAGCACTTGTTACAAGTCAATTGGCTTTGATAAAAGATAAGTTAAAAGAAGAAATTGAAAATGGACTACCTGTATTGGCTGTTTGTGGTGGTTATCAATTTTTAGGTAATTATTATCAAGATAGTAATGGAGAAAAACTAGAAGGATTACAAATCTTAGATTTTTATACAATTGCTCAAAATAAAGAGAGAATGCTAGGTAATACTATTGTTGAAACAGACCAATTTGATGAAGTAATAGGGTTTGTTAATCATGCAGGTGAAACTTTTCATGAATTAATGCCATTAGGTGTCGTTAGTTATGGTTATGGAAATAATTTAACATCAAAAAATGAGGGTGTTGTTTATAAAAATCTAATTGGAACATATTTACATGGACCATTATTACCAAGAAATCCTAAAATAACTTTATTTTTCTTAGAACTATTTATGAAAAAAAATAATTATGAATATAACTTAGATTGTCTTGATTTAAGTATGGAAGAAAATGCTAGGTTAGAACATATAGCTCGCATTACTAATAAATAAGCATTGATAGCTTGTTTGTGGTATAATTATTAGATGAGAAATAAATAATAAGGGGTTGTTTATTATGTCAAGAGTAGAGCGTCATAAAGCTCGTAGAGAAGGTAAAATTACTGGTGTAGGAAAAAGTGAGAATATTATCAATGATGATTCAATTGAAATGACTCAAAAATTTGATGAAATTAATCCAATTGTTAGACCAGAAAAAAAAGAAGAAATTAAGCGTAAAAAAAGTTATGAAAATGAGATTGTTTCTAAATCTTTAAATATTGAAGAAATTAAAGAAAAAGCATCAGGACAAAAAACTGAGTTATTTGATATTGAAGAAGCCTTTAAAAGATTAAAAACTAAACACAGTGTTCCAGATCAAGATACTCAATTAGAAATTATGTCGGAATTATTTAGCGATAATGGTGTTGAGTATAATAGTACGATTGAATTTGAAAAAGATTTTGAAACAAATCGTATTATGATAAGTGAAGATGAATTAATAAAACTATTAGAAGAAAGAGAAAAGGCATACAATAAAGCAATAGAAAAAAAACGACGTAAAGAAAAAAAGCAAAAAGCAAAAGAAATTACTGAAGTTACAGCTCCATACATTAAAGAAGATTTAGAAGTTGAAGAAGTAATTGAAGTTAAAAAAGATGATTCTATTAAAAATAGAATTAGTCAATCTAATAAAGAATTTGATGATTTTGAAAAATCATTATCTAAAAAAACATGGCCTTTAGTAGTAGTTTTAATTGTATTAATTGCAATACTTGGTTTTTTAATTTACAACTTTATAAAGTAAGGGGATAATATGGATATAAAAGAAATAATCGCAATTGATGGACCAGCAGCAAGTGGGAAATCTACGGTTGCTAAATTGGTTGCTAAAAAATTAGGCTATAAATATATTGATTCAGGAGCTATGTATCGTTGTGTTGCTTTATATGCTTTAGAAAATAGTATTAGTATTGATGATATAGCAAACCATTTAGATGATATTAAAATTGAGTTTGATGTTGAAAATAATGTTTATCTAAATAATGAAAATGTTTCAATGAAAATAAGAACTAATGAAGTTACAGCTTTAGTACCAAAGATTGCTAAAATAGAACTTGTTAGAGAAAAATTAGTTGAAATGCAACAATCTTTTGGATTAGAAAAAGGGATTGTTATGGATGGTCGTGATATAGGAACTGTTGTTTTTAAAGATGCAAAAGTTAAAATATATCAAGTGGCTAGTGCTAAAGCACGTGCTTTGAGAAGATATAATGAAAATATAGCGAATGGTATTAAATCAAATTTAAGTGAAATTGAAGCTGAAATTGAAAAGAGAGATCATGATGATATAAATCGTGATATTAGTCCATTAACAAAAGCTAGTGATGCAATTGAAGTAGATACTTCTAATTATTCAATTGAAGAAAATGTCGAAAAGGTTTTAGAAATATTTAAAGAAAAGGTGAAATAATGATAAATGGTGTGGTTGCTATCGTTGGTAAACCAAATGTCGGTAAATCAATGTTATTTAATAGAATAGTTGGTGAAAGAATTAGCATTGTTGAAGATAGTTCAGGTGTTACTCGTGATAGGTTATATGCAAAAGCAAGTTGGCTGACAAAAGATTTTAGATTAATTGATACAGGTGGAATAGAAGTCAGTGATGCTCCTTTTATTGAGGAAATAAAAACTCAGGCAATGATAGCAATTGAAGAAGCTGATGTTATTATTTATGTTGGTGATGCTCAAGTTGGTGTTACAAGTGATGATGAGTTTGTTGCTAAAATGCTTCAAAAATCAAAAAAACCTGTTATTTTAGCAATTAACAAAGTAGACAATGTTGAACAAAAAAATAATATTTATGATTTTTATAGTTTAGGACTAGGAGATCCAATTCCTGTTTCATCTGCTCATGGTATTGGTGTAGGTGATTTACTTGATGAAGTAATTGCAAAGTTACCTCAAAAGAAACAAGAAGATAAAGGTGATTGCATTAGCTTTTCACTTATTGGACGACCTAATGTTGGTAAATCAAGTTTAACGAATGCTATATTGAATGAAAACAGAGTAATTGTTAGTGATGTAGCTGGAACAACTAGAGATGCTGTTGATATTACTTTTACTAAAGATGGTCAAAATTATGAGGTAGTAGATACAGCTGGAATGAAAAAAAGAGGTAAAATTTTTGAAAATGTCGATAAATACTCTATTATTAGAGCTTTAAGTGCCATTGAAAAAAGTGATATTGTTATTTTGGTTATTGACGCTTCTCAAGGTATTAAGGAACAAGATAAACATGTTGCTGGATATGCTTATGAACAACATAAACCAATTATTGTAGTTGTAAATAAATGGGATTTAGTTGATAAAGAAACTAATACTATGCAAAAGTTTGCTGATGAAATAAGAGAGAATTTTAAATTTTTAGCGTATGCAAATATTTGTTTTGTATCTGCATTAGAAAAGAAAAGAATTCAAACTATTTTTGAAGCAATATCAAAAACAAATGAAAATATGAATAAACGTATTAGTACATCAGTTTTAAATGAAGTAATTAGTGATGCTCAAGCAATGAATCAAGCTCCTAAATTTAATTCTGGTCGATTAAGAGTGTATTATGCTTCTCAAGTAAGCGTTGCACCACCAACTTTTGTTTTCTTTGTTAATGATATGAAATATATGCATTTTAGTTATGAAAGATATCTTGAAAATCAATTGAGAAATGCTATTGATTTTGAAGGAACTCCAATAAAAATAATTTTAAGAAATAGAGTATAGAGGTGATTAATATGAAAGTAGCAATCATAGGAACGGGAAGTTGGGGAACATCATTAGCTCAAGTTTTAGCAGATAAAAATATTGATGTATTAATGTATGGTGTTGAAAAAGAGGAAGTTGAAGAAATTAATTCTGGAAAAAATACTAAGTTTTTTAATGATTTAGAAATTAATTCAAAAGTAAAAGCAACTACTAATTTAAAAGAAGCGGTTGAAAATGCAAAAGTTATTGTGCTTGTAGTGCCAACAAAAGTAACAGCAACTGTTTTAAAAGAAATTAAGCCATTTTTAAATGAAAGTGAAAAGGTTTATTTTATAAATGCATCAAAGGGATTTGATCCAGCAACTAATGATAGAATGTCAAATACAATTAGAGCAATCATTCCAGAAAAATATCGTTATGAAGTTGCATCTGTTATTGGTCCAAGTCATGCTGAAGAAGTTATATTAAGAATGTATACAGCAATAGCAAGTGTTAGTATTGATGAAGAAGTTGCTAAATTTGTTCAAGAGTTATTCTCTAATGAGTATATGAGATTATATACATTAGATGATGAAGTTGGAGCAGAGTATGGTGTAGCAATAAAAAATGTTTTAGCTTTATGTAGTGGTATTGTTTCAGGAATTGGTTTAGAAGATAATACAAGAGCAGCATTATTAACTCGTGGTCTTAATGAAATGATAAAATATGGAGTAGCAAAAGGTGGCAAAATGGAAACTTACCTTGGGTTAACTGGTATTGGCGATTTAATTGTTACGGCTACTTCAAAACATTCTCGTAATTTTCAAGCCGGATATAAAATTGGTCAAGAGGGTAGTGCTAAGTCAGTTATGGAAGATACAAAAACTACGATTGAGGGAGTAAGAACTTGTAAAGTAATATATGAAGATTCGAAAAAAATTGGAGTAGAATTACCAATTATTAATGAATGTTATAAGGTTTTGTATGAAAATAGTAGTCCAAGTGAAGCAATTACTCGTTTAATGAGTAGAGATTTAAAAGCAGAAAGGTAGTGTTAATATGTATGGTTATGGTGGTTCAGATTCATTTTACTGGGCATTGGTTTTAATTCCGATTATATTAATATTTTTAGTTCAAGGATTGTTACAATCGAATTATAAAAAATATTCAAAAATGCAAAATCATCGCGGATTAAGTGGTTATGAAGTAGCTCGTAGGATTTTGGATAGTAATGGATTAAGTAATGTTGAAATTTTTGAGGGAAGTGGACAATTATCTGATTATTTTGATCCAACAAAAAACATTATTAAATTATCTCCTGAGGTTTATGGTGGACGTTCAATTGCTAGTTTAGCAATCGCTGCTCATGAAGTAGGTCATGCTATTCAGTATGCAACAAAATATCCTGTTATTGCTTTTAGAAATAAGTTATTACCACTTACAATAACTGCTAGTAATTTTGCATGGATAATTATCTTTTTAGGAATATTTTTAACTAGATCAAATAATTTCCTTCTTTATTTAGGGATTGGATTAATGTTAGTTGTTGCTTTATTTCAATTAGTAACATTACCATTAGAGTTTAATGCTTCAAGTAGAGCATTAAAAAATTTAGAGGATGGTAATTATTTAGATTATGATGAAATTCCAAAAGCAAAAAAAGTCTTGAATAGTGCTGCAATGACTTATGTTGTTGCTTTAATAACAACTTTAGCAGAAATTTTAAGATTAGTATTAATAAGCAATCGAAGAAACTAGGGGTGTGCTCAAATGAAGAATGTTAAATATCAATATTTAGGTTTTGCGATTGTTATAATTTTAATTAATTATGCAATTACAAATTTTTCATCTTTTTCAAATTCAATATCTTTTATTTTTAGCGTTGTAAAACCAATTATAATCGGAATGGTTATTGCTTATTTTGTTTATCCGATTGTTAATTTGTTATACAAAAAAGTTCTTGGAGAATTTGAACTTAAATATGTAAAACATTTGAGTTATTATATTAGTGTTACAATAAGTTATGTTGTATTATTCTTTGTATTATATATGTTGTATTATTGGTTAAGTCCTATTATTGTTGATAGTATTGCTAATATATCGAAAATTAATTTAGATGAGATGTATAATGAATTGAATTTAACGTGGTCTAATTTGCAAAATGATATGCCTTTATTAGAAAATGTAGAGTTGGTTGATATTTTTAAAAAAGGGTTTGAAAACGTTTCTTCATTTTTTGCAAGAGCAGACTTAAATGGTTATTTTAAATCAATTTTAGGATTAACATCATCTGTTTATGCATATGTGATGGGAGTAATTGTTAGTATTTATATGATAATCAGTAAAGAAGAATTATTTAAAGCTTGTGATATGTTTTTTGAGGCAATTTTAAAACAAAAGCACTTTGAAGTAGTAAAAAGATATTTTCTTCATTTTGAAAAAATATTTAAAAAATTCTTTTTTGGAAAAATGTTAGATTCATTAATAATTGGTATTTTAGCATTTATTGGTTTATATTTATTAGATGTACCATTTTATCCTTTATTAGCAGTTGTAATCATGGTTACTAATATGATTCCATATTTTGGTCCATTTATTGGAGGAATACCAGTAGTTATTGTGACTTTATTTGTTACTGGAAGTCCAGTGCACGCTTTATGGAGTGCGTTGTTTATTTTTGCATTACAACAATTTGATGGTATCTATTTAGGTCCTAAAATACTTGGCGATTCAGTGGGAGTATCAAGTGTTTGGATTTTGATCGCTATTATTATTGGTGGTGCATTATTACAAGTGGTAGGCTTACTATTGTGTGTTCCAGTGGCAGCTACTTTAAGAGATGCTTTTAAAGAATTCTATGAATATCGAATGGAAAAAAGAAATAAAATGGAAATTGAATAAATTTATTTTAATAATTGGTTATTTATACTTATAAATAATTGACAATGACCTTAAAATTAAGGTATAATTATCTAGACACGTTAGTGTCATTTTGTAGCCCCGGAAACTACAAAATGATTTAGGAGGAAGAAAAATGCGTCAAACAACAATGGCTAACTCTAGCACAGTTGAACGTAAATGGTTTGTTGTCGATGCAACAGACATAACACTTGGTAGATTATCAAGTCAAGTTGCAACGATCCTTAGAGGAAAGCACAAACCGACATATACACCAAATGTAGATTGTGGTGATTATGTAATTGTCTTAAATGCTGATAAAATTAAATTAACTGGTAATAAACTTGAAGGGAAAATGTATTACAACCATTCAGGTCATATTGGTGGATTGAGAGTCAGAACTGCAAAAACAATGATTAATGAATATCCAGTTGAAATGCTTGAAAGAGCAATCAAAGGAATGCTACCAAAAAACACTTTAGGTCGTAAACAAGGTATGAAGTTATTTGTTTATAATACAAATGAACATCCTCATGCTGCACAACAACCTGAAGTATTAGAGATTAAAGGTTAGAAAGGAAGAATATATTTATGTCACAAGTACAATATAGAGGTACTGGACGTCGTAAAAGTTCAGTAGCGCGTGTAATTTTAGTTCCAGGTAGTGGAAAGATTACTATCAATGGAAAAGATGTAAGAGAATATCTTCCATTTGAAACTTTAGTTAGTGATTTATCTCAACCATTAGTTTTAACTAATACAAAAGATAAATTTGATGTTAATGTTAACATCTATGGTGGTGGATTTACTGGACAAACTGGAGCAATTAGATTAGGTATCACTAGAGCACTTTTAGAAGCAAGTAGTGATTATCGCCCAGTTTTAAAAGCAGCAGGATTCGTAACAAGAGATGCTCGTGTTAAAGAACGTAAAAAATACGGTCTTAAAGGAGCAAGACGTGCACCTCAATTCTCAAAACGTTAATTTTATATTTAGACAAAATGAAAACACAGATTATTCTGTGTTTTTTATATGCTTATTTTTTATACAAAATACTAATTAATATCTAATTCATATACTTCTTTTCCTGTTTGAACTAATTTTTGTAAATCTTGAAGTAATAATAAAATCCAGCTAAATGCTAAAACAAATGATATTATTTCAAAAGCAGTTAATGAAAGATAACCTACTGGTTGAAAAAGAATGGCTGCAATAAGTAAAGTAGCACCAATAAGGTAAGATGTTATTAAAAAGTTTTTTGATGTATTTGGTAAAAGCCATTTTATACCAACAATCATAATAATGACTAAATAAACTAAAAGAGTAGCAACTCCATTATGAATTTTTTGAAATAAAACTGTATCACTATATGGAAATAACCCCACAGCACCCAAATTTAAAGCAACTAAAGTTAATAGAACTCGAAGTATTGGTAATCTTTTACTTTTAGGATATTCGATTTTTAATGAGACAAAGATAAAGTCAATTAAAGCGATCATCAACAATCCTGACACCATTAAGGTTAAATTAAATTGCCAGCTTCCTGTTGCATCAGTTGTACCAAGAAAACTCAAATTGTATTGCCACCATTGTTTATCATGATTTGTCAGCATTGATGCAATTACTCCACCAACAATAACCACCATTAAAACATTTGTTAGTTTTGTTGGGCTAAGTGTTAGTGATGTATAAATCATATAATAGTTAATAACTCCAACAAATAATGAAAAAATAAATGCTGATGTAAATAGATCAAAAGTTAGTCCTTGAAAGACAAATTTCATTAATCCAAAAAATATTAATAAGGCAAATAATAACATGACAATAAAGGCTGCTATGATTGTTGGCAAGTTTCTCCAATAGACATATTTTGATGTGGTAATTTGTGTTGTTTTACCTTTAATAAAGAAATATAAAAAGCTCGCAAGTCCACTGATAAAACCTAATACAATAACTGATGTCGCGATTGAAAAGCCTCCAACAAGTGGAATTTGACTTTTATTATCGTAAATTGAAAAACCAATAAATAATATACATGCAATAATAGTTGGTATTAAATAGTGTAATGGTGATATCATTGGCATACTAACATTTTTATTTAGTGGTTCAATGATAACTTTTTCATCTGTTAACTCTACTAATAATTTATCACCAGTTTTTAAATTTAGTGATTCAATTGCTTCTTTTGAAATACTTCTATTTGTATTATCCATAAAAAATTCCCTCCATTTTTTAACAATACTATTTTATCATATTTAAAGAAGTAATATAATAAGACAAATAAAAAAACAAGTGATTATTCACTTGTTTTAGTAATTGCAGTAGGTGTTTGGTAATCAAAAGGCATTTTTTGAGTTCTCAATGGATTGTTTCCATCTGCATTTGAAGGCTTTTGAGCTTCTACATAATATCCATTTGTTGGAAACTGTGGATATACTTCTTCAAGAGCTACTTTCATTCGATATGTTGCATATTTCATATCATCAGTATTTGGATATACAACAGATGCAGCACCAACCATGCCAGTTGAACCACTTATATATAATTTTTCAATATTGATACTATTATCCATACCTACTAATATTTCATATAAAGAAATAATATCACTTGTATTAATATTTGTACTCATATGTTTTGAAATAGTTGTTAATAGTTTATTGATTGTATCAATGTTATTGATTTGAGTTGCTTTGTTAAGAATAGCTTCTATTACTACTTGCTGATTTCGTCCACGATAGAAATCCCCACCATCTTGCTTATATCTGTTTCTAGCGAATGCTAAAGCACTTTCACCATTAAACTTATTAACTTCTCCTTCTTTCCAACAAATTGTTCCTTTTTTTCCATGAGAATCTTGTTCACAAACATCTTGTCCAGGAACATTCATAGTATTTGTTGGTACATCGATTTCAATTCCACCTAAAGCATCGACGATTTCAATAACACCAACAAAGTTAATTCTAACTGTATAATCAACTTTAACATCATATAGTTTTTCTAAAGTCTTTTTAACACACTTTGTTCCACCATAAGCAGCAGCATGAGTCAATTTATCATAACCATAACCACCACATTGAATTTGAACATATGAATCACGAGGTGTAGTTAATGTGGTAACACGACCTGTTTTTGGATTAAAAGTAACAAGGACATTTGAATCACTATTTGATATATCACTTATTTTTGAACTTCTGCTATCAATTCCAGATATTAAAATCGTAAATGGTTCTGAGATAATATCTTTTTTAACAGCTTCTACTTTTTCTTTTGTTTCAAAAGTTGTAATTACTTTGTAATTTTTTGATAGATTAGAATCTATATCTAGTAGTGTTTCATCTGATAACCCTTTAACACTCATCATATCAATTTCATTGTTTTGTAAAGCAGTAAATGCTTTCTTTAAACTAGAATATTGTTTAATGTTATCTGTTTTATTTAATTTTTTTATTTCATCTAAGGCCATTTGTCCATTCTCATAATACTTAATTGATTGAATACCGATAGTTGTATTTGAATTAATATCATCAACTTTATTATATTCACTATCTTTTTTTGCGATTAAACTTGTTTTATAAGTTGTTGGTACTTGTATTCTACCCATAGCTACATTGTAGTTATATAGAAATAAGTTAACTTGGAAAAATCCATAGTTTAAGGCAACTACAATTAAAATCGTAATAAACATTTGCCATTTTTTTTGAAAAAATTTATCAAACAATATATTAATTAATAAAATTGCTAATAGAAAACAAAAGGCAACTATTATTAATTTACTAACGACAGTGTATTTTAAAGATTGGAATGTATATATTAAATTTGCCATAGTTAGTAGTGAAATTAAAACAATCTCAACCACCATAATTATGTGTAATTTCTTTTTCATATAAAACCTCCTTTATATATTATACAAGATTGTCGGGTTAATATCTATTATTTTTTTGTTTTTTAAGTGTATATATAGATAATATAAATTAGTAATTTAAACAATTATATTAATTCACAAAAAAAATATTTAAATCACACACTATGAACTAAATGAAAACATATTGTTAGGTTAAGATTAACGAGTAAAAAGAAAGGATAGGATATTATGAAAAATACTTTAGATAGAGCTATTAAATATTTAAGGTTCAAAAAAATGAAAAGCTTTTTATTAGTGTTATTGTTTATGATTGTTTCAAGTATGTTGCTTTTATCAGCAACGCTAAACTCAACAATAAGTAATTATTATGAGCAATTAGATACGACAAATGGAATTTCAGTATCAGTTACTCCAAAGATGAATTTTAATAAAAGACAATCAAGCTCTAATGAAGATACTACTCAAATCAAACCATCTGATATTAGAAGTAAGTTTGTAAATTTAAGTGATGAGCAATTAGAGGAAATAAAAAAATTAGGTTATGTAAGTGATGTCATGCAAAGTACTAGTTTGAATGTAACATCATCAAGCATTGAAGAAATAAGTTATAGTAGTTCAACTAGTGATAATTCTTCATCTAGTGGAATGAATGATATGCCACAAAGAGAAAATATTAGTGGTTTAAGAATTACTGGCAGTTCGCATTTAAACTTAGAAAATGATTTTACTAATGAAACAATATCTTTATCATCAGGGAACTTACCAGTGAAAGATAATGAAATTATGGTTAGTGAAACATTAGCAAGTTCAAACACATTAAAAATTGGAAGTTCTTTTAAGGTAGTGAATGCTAATAGCACTTCAAAAACAAAGACATATAAAGTTGTTGGAATTTATTCATACAATAATGAATTGAATGAAATGGCTTTGCAAACTGTTCCTGAAAATATCATGTATACTAGTTATAGTTCACTTTCAAGTTTAATTGATAGTAATAGCAATAATCGAGTAACAACACAATTTTTTATTTATGATGTTGATGATTTAGAGCAATTTAAAGATGATTATTTTAAGATTATTGAAACAAGTTCAAGTGATTATGAAGTGTCTTTAAATGATTCAGTATATAAAAATACTATTGAGCCATTATCACAATTAGCAAGTATAGTTGATATTGCTAAAGTAGTTGTATTAGTAATTGTATCAATTATTTTAGCAATCATTTCATATTTAATGATAAAAGAAAGAAATTATGAAATCGGTGTTTTATATTCAATTTCAGAAAGCAAGAAAAATATTGTAATGCAATTTATTATGGAAAATGGAATTTTATTAACGATTGGTTATGTAATAGCTTTATTAATCAATAAACTTATTGGTAATAGTATTATTTCATCACTAATGAATATGGATCTTTTAAATGGTGTTAAAGATGGTGCAAGACAAATGGGTGGTGGACCTATGAATAGTTTTAGCCCTGAAATGGCTTCATCAGATATTGAGGCTTATCTAAATGTTTTTGGAATGGTTCAAGTTTATTTGGTTATCTTAATAGTAGTATTAATTATTACGATTGCAACGCTTGCTAAAACATTAGCTAAAAGACCAAAAGAGATTATTAGTTCATAAGGGGGTATTAAAATGTTAGAAATTAAGGATTTATCATTTAGTTATGACAATAAACAAATGATTTTAGAAAATGTAAATATGAAGTTTAAAGAAGGTAGAGTTATTGCAATACAGGGTGAGAGTGGTCAAGGTAAATCAACTTTGTTGGCTATTCTTGCTGGTTTAGAAAGTAATTTTGATGGTCAAATTATTTTGAATGATGAGCTTATTAATAAAGGAAAATTATATCAATATAATAAAGATAATATTAGTATAATTTTTCAAGAATTAAATTTAATTAAGTATTTAGATATTTTAGATAATATAAAGCAAGGTTGTTTTATAAAAAATAAAGTATTTGAAAAAGATAAAATGTTTGATTATTTAAAGATGTTGAATTTAGATAATTTAAACTTAGCAAAATTTCCTTCTACTTTATCAGGAGGACAACAACAAAGAATAGCAATTATTAGAGCATTACTTTCGGATACTAAAATTATCTTAGCCGATGAGCCAACAGCAAGTATTGATGCAAAAAATGCTGATACGATTATTAGTGAAATGAAGCTTTTAGCAAGCAAAGAAAATAAAATAGTAATTGTTGTCACACATGATAATTTAATTGCCAAACAATGTGATGAAGTTTATCTTTTAGAGAATACTAAATTAGTTAAACAAAGAAAAAAATAGAGAATTAAAACTTTACATTTTATATTTGAAAAATGTAAGGTTTTTTTTAGCTAACTTAAGAAAAGGTGTATAAAAAATATTTTAAATATCGACTTATAGTCTACAAAAAGTTTACAAATATTTATCAAAATGACAAATTAGACATTAAAAACGACAAATTAAACAATATGCCTTTTTTTAAAACTTTTTTAGTGTATCATATTTATAGGGCAATAGCTTAGAAAAATAAAGGGGGTTTACAAGCTTAATTTCAATTAAAATATTGGCTGTTGTTTAGATTTTAATTGGTTAAAATGTGAAAGAAAAAAAGAGAAATTTTGATGTAAAATAAAAGATAATTTTGTTTATGCCTTTTCAGAATTGATAATATAAAAAATAAAAATTTACTGATGTGAAGAAATAATGTAAGATAGAATTTTATTTGATAAAATTTATTAAGACCCCTATTACTATTTGAGAAATTATTATTTAACAAACTATAATTGTTAATAAAGAAAGAAAATGAAGCAAGGTATTATAATGAAAAAGAGTTGAGTGGATATGAAACTAATTTGTTTTGTATAAAAGGCATCTTCAGTTCTTAGTGATTATAATGCAGTAGAAAAAAGTGTTTTAAATTTATTATTTAGTGTATAATGTTTATATGGCAACATTTTTAACATATATTCAACAAAGAACAATAAAAACAAGTAATTTTGTAAAAAAAATAAGTAAAAAAACTGCAAAATGTGTGAATTGTAGTGCTAGAGCCTATTTTACTGTAACTTTAAAATTTAGTCACTCAGTTCCAAAAAATAGATATGAGTATGGAGGCATATATACAAATGCAATTATAATGAATAAGGGAAATACAGTTGTAAAAACTGGAATATATTGGTTTGATTATTTATATTATTAAGACTATTAAATAGAATGGAGTTGTTAATTAAACATGTTTTATATACTGTTATCTTTAATTTTGTTAAGTAGTATTTGTATTGTTTATATTTTGCTGAAGTTTATTTTGATAAGAGAGCCAATTGATATTTTTTTGAAAAACAATATTTATGTAGTTGTATTTTCATTTATTTTATATGTAGTACTAGTTGCAATTTATATATTTTCTTCAATAAAGTTTATAATATAATATTTTTTTAAATATCAGCTATTTCGCCTCGTATAAATTGCAGCACTTCTTATGTCGTGGATAACTTTTTTGAAAGGAGTAGTAAATTGAAAAATAGAAAGCTAATTGTTTTTATCTTATTTTTATCCTTGGCGTTTTTAAAAATTAATGCTGTAAATGAAGTTAGTGCAGCTAATTGTTCAAAAACAAGTATTGTTACACAACAAAATGGAAAAATAATAAAAAAGTATTATGATAAAAAATGTAATGTTGTAAAAAAAGAAATTAAATATAAAAAACAAAAAACAATAATAAAGTATACATATTTTAAAAATAACAAAGTTAAAACAATTAATAGTATTAAGTACTTTAAAAGTAGTAAGAAAAAATATCGAGAAATAAATATTAAGTATTCTTATGAAACACTTGATAAAAACAACAAGTTTAGATTTAAAAAATATGAAAGAAAAATTTATTTTAATAAAGCTGGACAAAAAACATCATATAAAAAATATGTTAAGTCGTTTTTTAGAGGTGAAAATGTAAATATTCTTACTATTAAATATAAAAATGGACTAATTGCTACAAAAAGTAAAAAAGAATATATAATAGAAAAAAATAAAAAGAAAATAACCTTACATGATTTTTATAAATATAAAATGATTGAAAATAAAAACAAAAAATATTATAGATCATATACTAGCTATGATTCTAATGTTAAGTCATGGAAAATAAATTTTCACTATGATAATTTAGTAGAATATACTAAAAAATATAATAGTAAAGGTGAATTGAAAAGCAACAAAAATGGCGATGCATATTTAGAGAAAAAAGATGGTAACAAAATGTTAAATTACTATTATAAATATGATGAAAATGGTAATTTGAATTTAGTAGAAACAAAGAAAATTGATGAATTTACTTGGTCATTAATTATTCCTTTAACATAATTTTTTTATCAAAAATGACATTTTTAAACAAGATGATAATTTTCAAAAAACAAAGAGAAGTTTAATTTAGACAAACTTCTTTTTTCTTTATAATAGACTATAAATAATGTATAATATTATCGAGGTGGTAATGTGCCAAATAAGAAGAAATTTTTGATAGTTTTAACGCTGGTTGTTGTTGGAGCAATTATATATATTAGTGAAGCATTAATTGGTATTGGGATGATTTCTAAATGATAGACCTTAATAAATTTAATGAACAACAAATAGAAGCAATTACTAGTACTAGTCCATATATTAAAGTAATAGCTGGTGCAGGTTCAGGTAAAACAGCAGTTTTAACTAATCGTATTGCTTACTTGATAAAAGAAAGAAATATTAATGAAAGAAATATTCTTGCAATAACTTTTACAAATAAAGCAGCAAAGGAAATGAGAGAAAGAGTATTACAGCTTCTTGATACAGAAGCTTTTTTAGGGTTAATAACAACGTTTCATAGTTTTTGTTTAAGGGTGTTGAAAGAGGATATTAACCTTTTAGGATATACAAGAGATTTTAATATTTTAGATAGCGATGATCAAAAAGCAATTTTAAAAAATATCAATAAAAAACTTAATTATGATAAAGACTATTTTCAAGTTAAATCAATAATAGCTTATATTTCTAATCAAAAAAATAACTATTATCCTGAATATTTAGATGATTTCACAAAAAATATTTATGAACAATTTTATCATGAATATCAAAGTTATTTAAAAGATAATAATTCAGTTGATTTTGATGATTTAATCTTGTTGTGTGTAAAACTTTTTAAAGAGAATGAACAAATTTTAGATAAGTGGCGTTATCGCTTTAATTATATTCATGTTGATGAGTTTCAAGATACAAACTTTCAACAATATGAATTAATTAAGTTATTAGGTAAAGATTTGAATGTGTTTGTTGTTGGAGATCCAGACCAAACCATTTATACTTGGCGTGGAGCAAAAATTGATTATATTTTAAATTTTGAGAATGATTTCAAACCATCTCAAGTTATTAAATTAGAATATAATTATCGTTCTAAAAAACATATATTAGATTGTGCAAATGATTTAATAATAAACAATCAAGATCGTATTGAGAAAAAATTAATTCCAACAATAGAAAGCGAAGATAAAGTTGAACATTATATTGGTGAAACTAGTGATGATGAAGCTATCTTTGTAGTTGATAAAATTAAAGAAATAATTGATACTGTAGAGGATGTTAATTATGATGACTTTGCGATATTATATCGTTCTAACTATATATCTAGGGTATTTGAACAATATTTAACTAAAGCTAATATTGATTATCAAATAATTGGTGGGACAAGATTTTTTGAAAGAAAAGAGATTAAAGATATAATTTCTTATTTAAAAGTAATTTATAATGATGATGATTTATCTTTTTTAAGAATTGTAAATACTCCAAAAAGAAAGATTGGTACTGTAAGTATTGATAAAATAGTTGATTATGCAACTAAAAATAATTCAAGTTATTATACTGCAATTAAAGAAAATTTAGGCGAGATTGGTTTATCTTCTGCTCAATGTAAAGCATTAAATGATTTAGTATGCTTTATTGAAGAAATGAAAAAAGTGGATGATAATGTTGATGTGTTAATTGAGAAAATAATGTTGAAATATAATATTTTAGAAGATTATGCAACTGAAAGTATTGATTATCAAAGAAGATATTCAAATATTGAAGAATTGTTTAGTTATGCTAGAGCAATACCTAAAAAATTAGGTGAGTTCTTACAAGATATTTCTCTTGATACAGTTGATGATGAAAATGAGGGTGCAAAAGTTAGTTTAATGACTATGCACTCTGCAAAAGGACTAGAATTTAAATATGTTTTTGCTGTATTTTTATGTGATGGTGTTTTTCCAAGTTCGTTTTCATTAGAAACATTAAATATGGAAGAAGAGAGAAGATTAGCATATGTAACATTTACACGTGCTAAAGATCAATTATTTCTTTTAAGCCATACTAGAAGTATGAATTATAATTATATGTCTAGTAGTATGTTTATTAAGGAAATTACTGATGATTTGTTAAAGAAAAATGGGAGATATCGCCAAGATGCCTTTTTAGAACCACAAGTTAATGAAATGAATGTTTTTAAGAAACAAAAAGAAAATAAAGAAAGTGAAGTTTTTGTAATAAACGATGTTGTAATGCATCCTGATTTTAAAAAAGGGGTAGTTATAAACATTAAAGATAATATTTTAACGATTGCTTTTGAGAATAAGATTGGAATTAAGCAAATAGTCGCTGATTTTGTCAAGAAAATATAGAATAATTTTTTGAAATAATTATTATTTTTTAACTATTTATGATATAATAATTTGGTAAGTTGTGATTATGTTTGAATGAATTCTTTCATATAGAAACAATTATTTGGGAGGTAAAGATATGAGTTTAAAAAGAAAGGTTTTTGCAGGGGTTATTTTAAGTGCTTTTGTTGTAAGTAATATTACTTTTGCAGCTGAAATATCTAATAAAGATAAAGAAGTTGTAACAGTTAATAAAAAGAAAATAACAGAAGAGGCTTTAAATGATGCAATTTCACTAAATGCAAGTTATGCACCAGCATTAGAAGTATTAGATATGAAGGTGCTAAAAGAAAAATATAAAGATGATTCAAGGTTAAAAGGTATAATTGATAAAAAATATCAAGAAGTTAAAGAAGCAAATAAAGAAGACGATAAAGATTTGAAAAAGGAATATGCATCTTATGGTGTTAAAACTAAAGAAGCATATCTTGAAAAATCAGGACTTTTATTAGAAGCATATCGTGAGCTTGCTCGAATTGATACTGCTTATAATGAAATATTTACTAAGGCAGAAAAAGATTATGTTTATAAAAATAAATTTTCTGGTACAGCAAATATTTATCATTTGTTAATTTCACCTAAAATTACAAGCACAGATGCTTTAGATGAAACAAAACTTGAAAAAGCAAAACAAGAAGCTTCAAAAAGAGCTAAAGATGTAGTAAGTGAATTAAATAAAGGTATGAGTTTTAAGGATGCTGTTAAAAAATACAGTGATGATAAAATTAATGAAGATGGATTAATTGGTAAATACAATGTTACTAGTGCTAAAACAGCAGGTGTATCACAAGTTATTACTAATGCTGCATTTGCATTAGAAGATAAAAAATATACAATGACTCCAATAGAAACTGAGTATGGATATGAAATAATTTATGTAGAGTATACAGAAGCTAAAAAATCTTATGATGATTTAAAAAATGATGTAGCAAGCAAATTGTATGAATTATATTCAACAAATAATCAATACACAAGTGAATATGCATTATTGTTGTTTAGAGAAAATAATAATATTGATATTAAGGATGCTATTTATTCAAAAGCATATGCTAATTCATTGTTAACAGGTAGAAAACAATATATTCAATATGATCCTGAAACTGCTAATCAATATGGAAACTATGGATACTAGGAGGAGAAAGTAATGAAAAATAAAATTAAAAAATTTAGTATTGTTGCTGCCTTTGTTCTAGGTTTAGGTGTTTTCACATGGCAAAGTAATGCAGCAGATGTAATTTTAATGTCAATGCAAAACCAAAATGTAAATGTTGATGAAGCATATCAACAAGCAAGAATTGATAGTAAAGCTGAAGGTTTTTTTGATATTATAAATTCAGAGTTATTAGAAAAAGATTATAGTTATGATAAAAATAAAAAAGTTAAAGAAGAAGTAGATAAACAAATTAAAAGCATTAAAGAAAATAATCCTGATGCGGTTAAAGAATATGCAGTTAAAGATGAAATGGATTTATTAAAGAAAACGGGTTCTTTTTTACAAATACAAGAAGAACAATATACAAAAGATACATATCAAAAATTATATGTTAATAATAAAACATTAAAAAAATTATATGATGAAAAAGCAGGAGAAATGACAAGTTATTATGTTATTAAAATTGATGATTCAATGTTTGAAGGTGACACTGAAAAAATAGAAAAAGCTAAGACTGAAATTGAAGAAAAATTAAAAAATGCTACTAAAGATGATATTAAAGATATTTATAAAGAATTAATTAAAACTTATCCTGGAAGTGATGAGGATAAAAATGGTGAAAAAAGTGTTTCTCGTGAAGAAGTTGAGGAAAAATTATTAAAAACACTTGATAGATATAAATATTTACAGTTTAATAAAAAAGCTATCGAAATTGATGGTGTTAATTATTATATTTTAAAAACTGATAAAGGTGAAAGAGCAACTTTTGCAGCAAGTAAAGAAAGATTAAAAGATTTACAATTTGAAAAAGCTGTTCAAGAAAATAGTTATTTAACTGAATATTTATTAGTTCAATTTAGAGCAAAAGGAAATATTAATTTTGCAAATAGTAGTGATAAAATGATTTATGATGCAGCAACAAATAAAATAATTGCTGATTATAAAGATGCAAAGGATGGTGCTAATTAATGGCTAGTAATAGAAATAACCCATATGCTAAAAGAAGACAAAAAGTTAAAAAACCAGCTGATCCTAAAGCAAATCCTTTTAAAACTGAGTTAAAAGATGATCGAAACAAAAAGCTAGTTTTGATTGTTGTTGGAATAATTATTGTGGTAATGGTTGGTACATTAATTTTGCCATATATGAGTGGTGAAGGAAATAAAAACTATAAGTTACCTAATAGTGTTTTAGTTGCAGATGAAAACACAGAAGGAATAACTTATTCTGCTCAAAGCATTTTATTGGGTGAAACATTTAATCGTGTTGATAAAGAATATTTCGTTTTATTTGGTACAAGTGAAAATGTTAATGAATTAGCAAGTAAAATTACTAGAGAGGCATATTATTTTGTTGATAGTAGTAAAGTTCAAAATATATCATTAACTAAGAATGTTTCTAGTGGTAAAAAACTACCTCAGAATCCAAATGAAATAAAAATCAAAAAAGATGTTGCTTTAATAAAAATTAAAAATGGTAAAGCAATTAAATTTATTAATAGTAAAGCGGATGTAACTGCTTATATTAATAAGTTAAATAAATAGAGTATAAGCTGCAACTTGCAGCTTCTTTTTTAAATATAATATGTAAAGGAGGTAATGATATGAAACTAGTAAAACAAATTGTTGGTGTTCCATTAGGTGTTTTTTTCATTGTTTTAGCAATCAATACTATGTTTGCACCTCATCAAGTAGCAGCTGGTGGAGTTGGTGGAATTGCCATTATAATGCAAAAGTTAGCTTCAATAAATCTTGCGACAACAGCACTTACTATTAATAGTATTTTATTAGTGATTGGTTTATTTATTTTAGGAAAAGAATTTTTTATAAAAACAGCGTATGGTACTCTTGTTATGCCTATGCTTATAAAGGTAATTCCGGAAGTAGCTTTAACAAATGATATTTTGTTATCAGTGTTATTTGGTAGTTTATTAACAGCTATAGGAGTTAATATCTTATATTACTTAAATGCTTCAAGCGGGGGTACAACAATACCACCACTATTAATGAAAAAGTTTTTTGGTTTAAACCAATCTTTAGGTTTATTAATAACTGATGCAGTTGTTGTTATTGCTTCACTATTTGTTTTTGGTATCGAACAATTTATGTATTCTGCTTTAGTAATCATGCTTACTTCAATTATTATGGAATATTTAACAAGTGGTTTAACAAGAAAAAAAGCTGTATATATTATTAGTGATAAACACGAAGAAATTTCTAATGATATTATTAATATTGTTGGTCGTGGAGCAACTAAATTAATAGCTCAAGGAGCATATACAAATGAAAAAAAATATGTTTTAATGGTGGTATTAAATGATCGAGATTTTAATAGATTACAACAAATCATTGAGATGCATGATAAAAAAGCATTTGTTATAGTTCATAATGTATCAAAAGTTATCGGTCAAGGTTTTAGTTATCGTTCGGTGGTGCAATAATATGGAAAAAAATAGTATGTTAGCAAATACAATTAGACCAACAAACTTAGATGATGTTATTGGTCAAGAGCATCTTGTTGGGAAAAATGGTGTTATTAGAAAAATGGTTGATAAACAAAAGATATTATCGATGATTTTATATGGTAATGCTGGATGTGGAAAAACGACTATCGCTAGAATTATTACTAGTTTATTAGATTGTGATTATTTAGAGATAAATGCAACAAATTCTAATAAAAAAGATTTAGAAAATGCAATAGCACGAGCGAGATTAAGTTCATCGTTTATTTTAATTATTGATGAAATACATCGAATGAATAAAGATAAACAGGATATTTTATTACCACATATTGAAAGTGGTTTAATAACTTTAATTGGTTTAACTAATTCTAATCCATATCATTCAATCAATAGTGCTATTAGATCAAGGGTAATTTTATTAGAAGTTAAGAAAATTAGTGAAGATGATTTAAAAACTTTTTTAAAAAGAGTTATTAAAGAAACTAGTTTAAAAAATTATAAAGATTCTGATAAAGTTATTAGTCATATTATTAAAATATCTAATCAAGATGTTAGATATGCAATTAACCAATTAGAGTTACTTGATTTAACATATGAAAAAGGTATGAGCCTTGATGATTTATTTTCATATTTATCAAGTAATGTTAGCATTGATAAAAACGATAATCATTATTATGATGTTATCTCATCATTACAAAAAAGTATAAGGGGTAGTGATGTTAATGCTGCACTGTTTTATTTAGCAATTCTTATTTTGAGTGAAGACTTAGATATTATAGAAAGAAGACTTAGTATTATAGCCTATGAAGATGTTGGTCTTGCTAATCCTATGGTTGTTGATCGTGTTCATAATGCTTTAAGAACAGCACGAATGGTTGGCTTTCCTGAAGCTAGGATACCATTAGCATTTTGTGTTGTTGATTTAGCATTAAGTTCAAAATCTAATAAAGCATATGAAGCATTAAATGCTGCAATCGAATGTGCAAAAGAAAGCAATTATAATTTTAATGAGTATATGCAAGCTACTCCTATGGATCATAAGCAAAAAGAGCTATATTGGAAAATACCATATGAAAACAAACATTTAATTCAGTATTTACCAAATGAAGTAAAAGAAAAGAAATTTTATCATCCTAATAGAAAATCTTCGTATGAGAAACACTTAGCTTTATTAAATGATTATTTAAATGAAATTTCAAGGTCAAATAATTTAGAAGAATTATTAAAAAAAATAAACAAACAAAAAAATCAATAGTTAATTCTATTGATTTTACTATGATAAATAAAAAAGCTATAAATAAATTATAGCTTAAACGTTTGCTTTTCTTAATGATCTAATAGCACGTGCACTTGCAACAACTTTTGTTGGTTTTCCATCTACCATTACAGTTGCTTTTTGTAGATTTACATTCCATTTTCTTTTGCTTGCATTTAATGCATGTGATCTTTTATTTCCAGACAAAGCTTTTTTTCCGCTTAATTGACAAACTTTAGCCATATTTCTTACCCCCACTACAATTTTTTACTCCGCTTTAATATATTATCATTTTTATAGTATAATGTCAAACGGTTTTTTTAGCGTATTCTTGATTATATGATTAATTTATGATATTGTCTTAAGTAATAACTTTCGGAATTGTCTTAAATATTGTAACATCTTTATTAGGAGGTGTTACTCAATGAAAG
>JARXZD010000012.1 GCA_029893765.1 Bacilli bacterium PM5-9 | reverse complement strand
GATAGAGTACATTCAACACTTGGATATCAATCCCCAGTTGAATATAGAGTAAATGATTCCTTATAATAATTGTCCATTAAAGTGTTGACAGTCCACTACATCTAAAGTAATGATAGACTGAATATTTTCTAAATACGTATTATTAGTAAAAATATAATATCTTGATAAAAAAACATTAAAATGATATTTATCTTTATTGTTAATATTCAATTCAGTATTTTTAAAGGATTCAATCAACATTTTTGCAATAATTAAGCCATTAACTCTCTCGTTAAATAAAAATTGCTTATTACTTTCTTTCAATTGTTTACTATTTTGTAATATACTTAATACTGCTATAACTACTGCAACAATAGAAGTAATAGCTGAAATTACAATCGCTACAATATTAACGATGTCCATATATAACAACTCCAATCCTGTTAAAAAATTATTAGTTAGCTTTGTTCAAGAACAATCCCAAACTTATTAATTATATTTTTAAAATCATTTACATATGATTCATTTAATAACTTGTATGTTAAAACAGATTCATAATTAATTGCATTTATATCTGAGACATTTTCATATTTATCCTTATTAACAAATTCTTCATCTTTTAATGTTGCAGTCAAAATAACTTGTCTATTCATTGTCTTATATATATCTATCATGTTATTTTCTTTTGTTGTAGATAACTCTCCGTCTCTAAATGCATCAATAATTATAGGCAAATCGTGGTTAATAATACTCGCCAAAGCAACACATCTACAAAAATAATATTCATTTTCAGTGCTTCCAGAAAAGATACTATTTTGCTTAGCAAATATTTCCTTATATATAATTTCAGAGTTTTTTTCTATTTTTTGTTGAAGCTCATTCATTTTTCTAACTATTGAGTTCAGCATTTTTTTATATTCTTCTTTGCTTGAATTTTCTGAGTTTAATAATATTGTTCTTTCCTTCTTTAAATCATCAAGTTCCCTATTCAATTTATCAAGATTTTCAATATTAACAGAAAGATTCTTTATCTCATCCAAATGTAGAAAATAATCATTAACATCACTTGGAATGCTATTTATTGTTTGCATTTTTTTCTTAATTATCTTATCAATCTCATTATTGTATTCTGTAATTATTGATTCTTTAATTTCAATTTGCTTTTCAATTGCTCCAAGTATACTGGAGCGGACATCTGGATTGCTTGTCTCAAAGACAATATTTCCTTTTTTATATTGAACCTCTAAACTACCACATTCTGAACAAATAAAATAACCTTCATCTATTTTTCTGGAAATTGAACGTAATTCGCTAAGTAAATTATTTAATTTAATAATTCTATTTTTTTCAGTTGTACGTTTTCTTTTATATTCAGATATTTCATTTTCGAATTTTGATATAATTCTATTACTTTCATCATAACTCTTTCTATCAAAAGAAGTGCTTAAATTTTCATACAATTGACTATTTTTCTTTGCAAAATTTATTTTCTTAGACACATTAGAAATTTTATAGTTCACATTTTTTATATTTTTTTCTACATCCTCTATATTTGTTTCACTTGAATAACTACATCCCATTATACTTGATAACATTTGTAAGAAGTCTTCTTTATTTGTTCCTGCCTTATTAATAATGTTTGATGGATTTCTTTTATCTTGCGGAATAATAGACATTTCATAAAACAATAAAAATCCAGCAAGCCTTTCTCTTCCATCCTTGATATACCTTGGCAGTTTAGCAATTTTATCATCAAAGAAATATGTAAACTCACTTACTGTATCAAACAGATATAATTCTTTTTTAAAAATTACCATTACATTTTTTTTCCTTCTAATAATTTCTAAATTATCGCCGTCTATTTCACATTCTAAATAAACATAATAGTTTGAAACATCTATTCCTGATGGGAAAGTATCAGAAGCACCAAGTGCATAACTAATACTTTGAATAATAATGGTCTTACCTTTGTTATTATCATTACTGTAAATTATATTTACTCCTGCAGAAATTCTATTCTCAATATACGCTTCCTTTGAGTTTCCTAACCCTACTCTTTTAATTATCATAAAGACCTCCTAATATCATGCTAATCATATATTTTACCGATAATTCAGTAAGTGTTTTTGGTATATTAATTTTATTTTTTATTAAAATAGTATATACTTTATCCACATTTTTTTCATTTTCAACAATACAAATAACTTCATTTAAAAATTCAAAAAAAACTTCAGGATTGTTCACATCGAAATATGTTTTACTTACTTCAGAATTAACCGTCAAAATTTTGTCTCTTCTTTCTTCCATATCAAGCCCATCTAGATAAACACTAAAGTAAATAGGTACATTCATATCCATATCTGACTTAAAAATATCATATCCAACTACTCTAGAAATTATTAATGATTCAATTGTTTTTCTTTCAATAACTTTCTTGTAGTCTAGGCACTCACTAATGTGATGAATTGTTTTTTTCTCGATATTTATTTTCTTCAAACTTACTCTTTTATCAGTTATTTCATCAAATATTTTTATTAACTTATCACTATCCATTAAATCAATTTTTGAAATGGGCAAGGAATTTTTAATGTGATTCTCTTTATTTGATACATCCACAACAATGAAAGTATTTGTAAAAAAATTTTCTAAGCATTCTTCTGAAATGCTATTGAAACTATTATTAGTAAATATTCTTTCATATTCTTTAGAAAGTGCGGTTTTTATTTTTTTGATTACATCATCTTTAAAATCAGAAAATTTATAACATGGGATTTCATCTAATGATACTGCTTTTAAATAATTATCTGACACATTTTTACAAATTAAAAAATAGCTTGAAAATGAAATATCAGATAAGTGATTCAAAAATAGAGTAATTAGTGACTTACCTATATCTGATGGATAAAAGCTTTTCTTACCTTTTGATTGTGCATCAATAATAAATTCCCAATTTGCTCTAGTACAGACTCCTGTTATATCATTGAATGAATCGATTAAAAACACATCTAATTGGTTCTCAATATTTTCTAAGTTCATTAAGTAAAGCATTGTTCTAGTTTCATACTCTTCACCTGATTCTACATTAGTTTCAGTTCTATTAAATGTATAACTCATATCATCTCTCCTTAATTTTTTTAAACAAGTGTAGACTTTATTGTATTAATTTTATCATAAACACCCTGTAAATAAAACATTCAGATTTTTAACTAGATTTTCAATAAGATACTATTTTTTATAATAGATACATAGTCAATAGAAACAAAAAGCAAATTAGTTCTATTTTGTTATTTATATCAAAGACAAATTTCAATTATACAGTTTTAGCTCAGCAAAATATTTAATACTTAAATTATCAAAAAAACATTGGCATACAACCAATGTTTTCTCACAAATTATAGTCCTTTCCAACCTTTTTTAGCTATACTGATTACTTCTGAATCATTAATTTCATACTTTTCATTATTCTCACTTCTATTTGAGTAAACATCTAAAATTTCATTTGTTATATCACTCATATCTTCATTATTAATAACTTCTCTTAAATAAATTATTAATGCTGGGTTTCTTAAATTTAAACCAGTATAATTTTCTTCAACATCTTTTGTTTTTAAAAAATTAATACTATGAAACTTTTGATTTGCTTTTGCTAATCCACCAGCCTCATTTATCCATTCTCTATTATCATATTTAAAATGATTCCCTTCTTCAACATCAAATATCTTTTTCGAATTAATAGTATCCTTTGGGTTTTCCTTATTTTCTATTACTTTGATTAAATCTCTAATTATCATTTTTTATTCCTCTTTCTTGTATATTATTTTTACTATAAAGAATGTTACTTATTCTTATATAAATGTATTATTTGTAAATTCTATAAAAGGCTGTAATTTTGTAATCACCACCTAATTCTACAGGAGCAATTTCAACATTTACATATTCACCTTTTTTATTTGGCATACCGCCATGAACAGCTTTACCACCACCAATATATACTGATACATGATACGTCCAATTATCATTATAAATCACAATATCACCAGCTTTTAATTTCTTTACTAATGCTTTACTACTACTCACACTTTCTAATTGACTAGCTTTCATATTACCATTCTTAATTTCACCATTAAAATACTTATAATATCCTGAATTTTTTAATGCAAATAATTTTGTATATGCATATTCGTTAGGTTCAAACACTGGAGCTTTGTATGTATGTCCAGTATTTCCTGCTGTAATTTCAACAGTTTCACCTTTCCAACCAGCCTTTATAACAGCTTTATCTGCAAGTTCATTACATTGAGCAGTGACTTTACCTACCATTGATTTAGCTGATTTAGCAATTTTATCTCCATAAGTTTTTGGTTTGTTTTTCAAATATGGTTTTGTAAGAACTTTCTTTTTTGTTAATTTACCTTTTTTATTGTAATTCCATGTAATTCTTTTACTAATTTTATTATTGTTATAATAGTAATAAAATCTTCTTGTTGCATTACCATATTTATTTGATTTTAATTGTCCTTTTTTATTATATCTGTATTGCTTTGTAAGTGTTCTGATTCCATTTTTATTTTTGTAAATATAATCGCGATATTGTTTCTTACCATTCTTATAATATTTTGTATAAATACGTTTTGAATATGATTTATATCCTGTAGTGTAATAATAACATTTTTGAGTATTTTTAGTTGTTGAACACTTTTTTGTAGTTTTAGCTTCAATTTTATTTTCATTGCTAACTGACATTGTTAGACATATTAGTAATGCAATCATAATTGTTAGATTTTTTTTCATTTACATTCCTCATTTCTTATTATTTATTAATATTTTATTAATCTAAATACATAATAGTCATCAATTTTCACTATACTTATAGGTTGTCTTTCTATTTATTTTTCGTGTACTGATACATTCTAATACTTGGTAAAATAGTAATCACCAATAATATTATTGAGTACATCAACATATTACTTCCAGTTTCTGGTATCTTAGGATTTTTTTTATCTTCTTTCTTCTTATCTGGTTTGTCTTTAGTTATCTCATCTTTCTTTTCGGTAGTCTCTTTAACAGTCCATATTGCATATAAATTTAATGCAGTTGATGGCATTGCTATTTCTTGGTTTACTTTGTATGAAACTCCCTTACCATCTGCTTGCGTGTTCCATTCTTTAAACTCCATATTTTCAGGATAATCAAACTCTATATCAGAAATATTAAACATTTCATTTTCTAATATGTTTTCCTTTTCAAATACATTATCATTACCATAATTTTTATAGTAATTAACTGGATACTTGATTATCTTTGTTGTATACTTATCATCTTCGTCAAAACTACCGCCACCACTAACACTATTTCCATTTGTAGAAAAAATAGAAATATCACCACATAGTGCCATAAATGATTTTTTTATAGCAGTTTCATCCAATGCCTCAAAAGTTACTGAAAAGGTTAGACCTTCTTCATCCTCTATTTCAAATTTACCATCTTCACTATTATTGTTACTATTATTTATAACAAGATGTGCAGGCGTGCAATGACTTGGCACAGGACAATATTCATCTACGTATACAGTTTCAATACTTGCTTCTTCATCATTAACCTCAATACTAATACTGCTTTTTAACTTAGGAATATTGGAAAATCTTGGGTAATATTTTATCTTTGTGCCTATTTCATAACCCTTAATTGTTCTTGTATAAGTTATTTGTGTACCTTTAGGATAGTATTCATCAGTAGCCTTTATATTATTAGCAAACATCACAACCAATAATAACACTAAACTGAATGCCCACATTAATTTATTTTTCTTCATTTAATTATCTAGTATATTGTAAATGACTTATTTAACGGTCGATTACTCCATACCTTTTCCTTTCTTAATTCTTAGCATAATTTCAATTAACACAGGTTTGTTTTTTCTCACTTGCTTATTCTCTATTTTTTATTATTTTAATTTACACATCCAACTCCTGGAACATAATTATATCCCATAGCAGCACATCCATCTTTCATAGTTCCAGAACCACCATCATTAATTTTATACCAACCATCATTTTCTCCTGAATTATTATTGCTACCAGAGTTATTTCCATTTGTATATCCATTAGAATAACCATTATTATTAAAATAACTTTGTTCTTTATCTTTTATTACTTTTAATTGTTTATCATACTCTTTTAATAGTTTATCTATTTTAGATATATAATCATTATATTCAGAATCTGATAAGAATAATGTTTTCTCTTTTTCCAGCATACTTTTTAATGATTTTAAATCTTTAACTTTTATGTTCAGATCTTTTTGTTTTACTTTAGAAATATTAGAGATAGTATTTTCTTTTATTTTGTTATCATAAATTTGTAGCCCTATACTTTTTTTATAATCATTTAAAGTAGTATTGTAAAAATTTATTACTTTAGAATACGAGTTTTTATTTTTACTATATTTGATAAAGTCATCACTTATTTCTTTGTAAATAGCAACTTTTTTATCTCTATTTTTTTCTTGTTTCATTTTGTCTACTTTTATCTCCATAGAAGCTATTTCTTTTTTGATAGTATCTTCTTTTTTATATTCTATAAATCCAAATATCAATCCACCAATACAGACAAAAATCAAAAATCCTATTCCTATTGTTTTTTTTCTTTTAATTTTAAACACCTCTATTTTCCCCGGATTTTTTTAATAATATAAATATCTCACCGCTTATTTTAATCTTGTGATATGTATCCAAGTGTAGTTTGCATACTAGTTACTGGTCTTGTGTAAATTGATGAACTATCACCTAGCATATGTCCTATTGCCAACCTTAATTTTGTAGTATCACTATCAATATGCATATTAAACGAGCCTCTAATTTCCACACCAGGTGGCCATAACATAGCTGCTGCACCACCCATATCCTGTTTTACACTCCAACCATACGTATTATTTTTATTATTATATGTTACATTTCCAACAAATGGCTTACCACCATCAACGCCATTAAACATTACGCTTCCATCTGTGGCTATAGTGATACTACTACCATTTCCATTTTCCCAATAACCAGCTAAAGAACTAAAATCTCCTTTTAGTATTTCATCTTTATTAAATTTATTATTTTCTTTTTCAACCCTAGCAACAATCAAACTATAAATTTTATCAAGCTGTTTTGATTGTGATTTTTTTTCTTTGAGTATTTTAACATTACTATCTAAAATATCCTTACTACTTCCGTTTTCTATTTTTTTATCTATTACTTTTTTAACTTTATCTTTTTCTTTATCCTCATCTTTTGTAGTTTTTAGCTTATTTATTGATTCTGTTAATTCTTTATCAATTGTAACGACATCTTTTTTTATTTTATCATTTATTTTTGAGTATATTTCACCTTGTTCGTTTTTAATATTTTCAATTGAAGTTTTATCTAATTTATCATCATCTAGTTTTTCAGATAAAATACTTAGCTTTTGAATATCTTCTTTTTTAATATATTTATTATCAGTTATATATTTTAATTCATCATTACTTAATTTTTCATCTCTTGCTGAATTTAGTAACGCTATTCTTTCTTTTTCTATGTTATCAAAATGCACTTTATAACCAATCCCACAAATACATATTAATAACATTATTACTACAATAATTATTTTATTTCTCTTTTTCATTTATAATCTCCATTCTGTTTTCTTACTATTTTCTCTAAATTTACAACACTTCTATTTTATTAGTTGTAACAGTAGTTGAAGAAAAATTTGTTTTGGCATATTCCTCTATCATATTACTTCCTTCTTTATGGGTAGAATGAATATTTATATGTCTAGGTATAATATTATTACTATACATGTATTCTATTACATCATAACCTGTTTTATTTCCACCTAAATCATAATCTAAACTAATAATATCAATGTCATTGCTAAATGTTTTAAGAAGGATAATACAATTTTCATAAGTACGAATAATTGAATATTCACTATTATCTATATTACGATTATCATCTAAAAATATTTTCATTTCTACCTCCTCAATACGACCAAACGGTCTTATTTAATAATTGAAGTATATCATATTAGGTATACTTTGTCTATAAGGAGAGTTAAAAATGAAATTTCAAAGAATTCAAGATTTACGAATAGATAATGACATATCAATCAAAGATATTTCAGAGTATTTAAAGCTACATAGAGATGTCTATTCACGTTATGAAAAAGGTAGTAGAGATTTCCCAATAGATATTCTCATTAAATTAGCAGATTATTATAACTGTTCAATAGATTATTTAATTGGTAGGACAGATATAAAGAATACAAAATAAAAAAAATGATACAGTTGTTTAAAAACTAAGTATCATTTTTTTATTCTTTTGAAAAATTATTTTGTTATTCTTCCAGGATATCTTCATACTCTGAAAAGTCTATTACATTATTCAACAACTTATTATTATCTACAGTATCCTGAACAATTTCAAGAAAATCATTACGTGGTAAAAGAACATACTCTTTTAAATTTGGTGGACCTGAGTATATTTCTTTTAAATTATCTATTTGGTCGTCAATTTGAATAATGCCTTTATCCTCTGCTTTTCGATATTCATCAAGCTCAATTAGAAAATTATAGAAATTCTCATCAATTTTAAGGTATAAATAATTATTATCCTTTTTCTTCACTACATCCCATTCACTTACAAATTTCTCAAAATATTTATACCCTATTCCTTTATTATCTAACATTTCATTAGATTTATCTCGAATAAAATCAGGATTAATATCATAATGAGCATGGAGCAGATATAAAAAATCATTAGGTATAACTTTTATTTTTCCTGATTTATAATGTGATATATCTGATTCAGAAATATTCGTATTACAGCATATATCTTTTTGCTTATGACCAATACTTTTTAAATATTTTAGTACTATTTTCAGTCTCTTTCTCTGTTCTACAAAGAAATCTTCATTAGTATCCAATTCCATCACCTCATAGTTAGTATAGCATATACACTAAACAAAATAATTAAATTGGATAAAAATTGGAGAATTATAATTTTTTCAAATGATGTTTTATTGTAAATTATTATATTCTATATGTGTAATCAGATTACATGATTAATACATGTATTAAAACAAAAAATAAAAAAGGAGGGCATTAATTATGCCAAAAAAAATTAATCTACAATTAAGCAGATACACTAATGAAAAAGAGTTTCCATTAATTGATGTTGTAAGAAAGCCAGAATATCAAAATGGAGAACCAACTGGAAAGTTTTATAGTAGTTATAGTACACCAATAAATTATGAAATGACCGAAATACGTGTTGATGATGATGGAGAACTAGCAAAAGAAGCAGAAAAAATTCAAGCATTTGCCCAAAGTGGAGAGCCATTAAAAGTATCATTTGAAAATTGTATAATAACAATTTCCTCAAAGACACAGTACGAATTAGCTGTTCGTGGAACCGCAAGTAAAGCTACAATTATTACGCCTACTAAACAAACTAGAGCTTCACAAGAATAATCATAGTTGAATAAAAGCAATCACTGGCGTTAAGCCAGTGAGAAGCTTTTGTTCAAAGTGTTAGAGTTGCTAAAGTCAGTATTACCTTTAGCAACGTAGGTGACATGTGACAAAATTATAAGTATAGGTGATAATAAATGAAGCAAGACAATAGAAGTAGAAAGTGGCAGATTACAATAAATAACCCTATTGAAAAAAGTTATACACATTACAGAATTAAAGAGATACTAAATGAATTTAATGGTCTTATTTATTGGTGTATGTCTGATGAGATAGGAGAAAATAAAACTTACCATACGCACATTTACATAGTATCAAATAATGCTATCCGATTTTCCACTATGAAAAATCGATTTACTGGTGCTCACTTTGAAATAGCAAGAGGCACAAGTATTGATAATCGGGATTATATTTTTAAACTTGGAAAGTGGTTAAAAGATAAAAAAAATGAAACTAACCTAACAGAAACCCATAAAGAATGGGGAGAAATACCTATTGAAAGACAAGGTGCGCGTAATGATCTTACTGATTTATATGACATGATTAAACAAGGTATGGATAATTTTGAAATATTGGAAACCACACCTGAATATCTCATGAATATTGATAAGATTGAGCGAGTACGCCAAGTAGTCAAAGAAAATGAGTATCGCCAATTATTTCGTACACTTGAGGTCACTTTCATATATGGTAAAACAGAATCTGGTAAAACAAGATATGTATTAGAAACGCATGGTTATGAAAATGTTTATCGTGTCACAGATTATACACACCCATTTGATGGTTACCGTGGACAAAACGTTATTTGTTTTGAAGAATATAGAAGCAATTTATTAATTGGAAATATGCTGAATTACCTTGATGGTTATCCACTAGAATTGCCATGTCGATATAGCAATAAAATAGCATGTTATACAGTAGTTTATATCATTAGTAACATTGCTCTAGATGAGCAATATTCATCATATCAAATAAATGAGCCATTAACATGGCAAGCATTTTTAAGAAGAATAAATAAAATTATAGAATTTCATGATGATGGAACAAAAACAGAAAAAATTATAGGAGATTATGAAAATGAAAAATGAAGCAAAAGAAATGATAAGAAACAAAACAACCATGAAAATAAAATTCTTGTATTTGAAAAATGGATTTAAAGAATTATATAGAAACCCATGGAAAAACATATTTATAATTATTTTTATAACATTAGCATTATTGATCTTAAATAATATTAATTACTTATATAATCTCTTTACTACATGGCCTATATACTATGTAGTAAAAACAACAATTACACTAGCTATCATAATTATTATTTTAATGCTTTTCATATTATTAATGATTAACTTGGGAAGACCATTTTTCAGTACAACAATAAATAATAATTTATTAAAAATTGGCTTAGTAAATCATATTGATGAAATTCCAATATTATTATCAAAATATAAATCAAAGCAAAAGAAACATGTTAGGATTTTTGAATTTCTAAATAATGGTTTTAATATAATGGATTTTGAAAAAAGCAGAGAAAAGATAGAGTCAATTCTAGGAGTGAAAATATTAAAAATTGAATATACACAGGGACAAAAAATAATTATAGTTTATGGCATACCTTTAAATATAAGTGAAAGTCAAAAAATTATGTATTGGAAAGATGATTATTTGAATTGTGATGATTTTACACTTTGTATAGGTGAAAATCCTTTAGAAGAAATCACACTTAATCTTAATGAAATACCTCACATTTTATTAGGTGGAGCAAGTGGCTCTGGTAAAACAGAATTATTAAAGTTAATTTTAATGCAGTGTTTAAGAAAACAAGCTAAAATAATAATTTCTGATTTTAAAAGTGGCATAGATTTCTCTAGTGATTGGCAAAGTAAATGTGATGTTATAACAAGTAAAGAAAATTTATTAATAGTATTAAATGACTTAGCAGAAGAGTTGGAAAAAAGAAAACAATTATTAAGAGAAGTAAATGTATCAAATATTAGTGAATATAATAGTAAGGAAGCAAACTTACAAAGAATTATATTTGCTTGTGATGAAATAGCTGAACTATTAGATAAAACAGGAGTATCGAAAGAAGAAAAAGAAATAATAATTCAAATAGAAAATAAATTATCTCTATTTGCTAGACAAGGTAGAGCCTTTGGCATACATCTTGTTTTAGCAACTCAGCGCCCTGATTCTAATATTCTAAATGGACAGATAAGAAGCAATATAGGATATCGACTTTGTGGTCGTGCTGATTCAATTCTATCTTCTATTATTATTGACAATACAAAAGCGAGTGAACTAATTCCAAGTAATGCTCAAGGATTATTTATAAATCAAGATAATATTGTTTTTCAAGCATATTATTTTGAAGATGAACATTTACTTTAGATAAATAGCATTATAGAAAAAATAAAAATTGTTTGATATAATGATAAGCAAGTACAAAACATATCTTAGCTTATCATTGTATCAGAAAGGAGTACGTTATGAATACAATTACAAAGCAAGACCTTATTGAGTTAGGATATGGTAGTTCTTTTGCAACTGACATTATACGTGAAGCAAAAGAGATTATGGTTAAAAAAGGTTACCCTTTTTATCAATCTCGTAAACTTAATCGTGTTCCTTGTAATGTTGTAGAAGATATTTTAGGAATTACTTTGCTAGATAAAACTTCTTAATAGAAAAACAAATTAAGGAAGTGATAAATATGGCAAAAGACCCTATAAAAAAAGCAAAAGATGGGACATATTATTTTAGAGCGCATTTAGGCTTTGATACTAATGGAAAAAGAATACAAAAACGTGGAAGTGGTTTTACTACAAAAAAGGAAGCTCGTGATAAGTATTATGAGCTTCTTTCTCAAAAAGAAAATTACTTTGAAGATACTAAAGAAAAAATATCTTTTGAGGATTATATAAATATGATATTTCTTTCATGGTATAAAACTCAAGTAAAGCAACAGACTTATGATAATAGAGTAACCATTGTTAAACATCATTTTAAATACTTTAGTAAATTTACGATAGATGAAATAGAACCTATTCATGTTCAAAAATGGCAACTATCAATGGCAAAAACGCTTAAACCATCATACGTTAGAGGAGTACAAGGTTTATTCTCTCTAGCAATGGACAGAGCTGTAGTATTAGGTTTAGCAAAGCAAAATCCAGCTAAAATTATTGGTAATATTAGAAAACAGAAACCTAAGATTAATTTTTGGACTAAAGAAGAATTTGAAAAAGTTTTATCATCAATTAATAAAAATGATTACTATCAATTCTTTCATTACATATGTCTATGGTTATTGTTTATGAGTGGTATGAGAATTGGTGAAGCAACTGCTTTGTCTTGGTGTGATATTGATTTTGAAACTAGAGTTTTAAATATTGATAAAACGCTTATTTACAAAAATCAAAATGATTATCATTATGGTGAACCAAAAACTAAAGCAAGTAAAAGATATATTGTCTTAGACGAAAACACTATATCATTATTAAAAGAATGGAAAAATTTACAATTCGATACCTTAGGTTATGAAACATTTATACTAAGTTATAATGGAATCCCTACTCAAAAAAGTTCATTATCTAAAGCTATTGAAAGATATTCAAAGATTGCTGACGTTCATCGTATTCGTATTCATGATTTAAGGCACTCTCACGCTTCATTATTAATTGAACTAGGAGAAAACCCATTAATCATTAGAGATAGACTAGGACACGAAGAAATTGAAACTACGCTAGGAACTTATGGACATTTATATCCTAATACTAATTATGAAGTAGCTAATAAGTTAAATGGTATTCTAAATATTAATGTTGAAAATAATTCAAACAAAATCCTAACTCGTAATAAACATACATCTAAAGCTAGTATCAAATGTGCCAGCAATGTGCCACAACAAAAAGAAAAGAGCTCTAAAGCCCTATAATAAAGGACTTATTGCTCTTTATATACTATTCCCACTCAATTGTTCCAGGTGGCTTAGAAGTAATATCATACACTACTCTAGCAACACCAGGCACTTCATTAATAACTCTTGTTGCCATTTGTGATAAAGCATCATAATCAATGCGACAGAAGTCAGCAGACATACCATCAATTGATGATACAGCTCTAATAGCTACAACTTCACCATATAATCTTTGATCACCAATAACACCAACAGATTTAGCTCCAACTAAAACAGCAAAGTATTGCCATGCACCATGCTTATCTTCAACACTTTCAATTTCTTCTCTAACAATCGCATCAACATCTTGAAGCATTGCTACTTTTTCAGGAGTTACATCATTCATAATTCTTATACCTAATCCAGGACCAGGGAAAGGTTGACGATCAACAATTTTCTCAGGCATTCCTAATACTCTACCTAAGTTTCTTACTTCATCTTTAAATAATTCTCGTAATGGTTCGATTAATTTAAATTGTAAATCTTCTGGTAATCCACCAACATTATGATGTGATTTAATTGTTTGTGCAGTTTTTGTACCAGATTCAATTACATCAGCATAAATTGTACCTTGTGCTAAATATTTAATATCATTTAATTGAGAAGATACTTCATCAAATACTTCAATAAAAGTATTACCAATTATTTTACGTTTACGCTCAGGATCACATACACCTCTAAGTTTTCTTAAAAATAAATCCTGTTCATTTCTAACAATCAATTCAGATTCTAATCCAGAAAATGTCTCAATAACTTGTTTAGCTTCATTTTTTCTTAATAAACCATGATCAACAAAAACACAAGTTAAGTTACTACCAATAGCTTTTGATAATAAATAAGCAACTACAGAAGAATCAACACCACCAGATAAAGCACATAAAACCTTATCATCTTTAACTTCTTTTCTAATATTTTCAATTAATTCATCAACAATATTATCCATTGACCATTTATCTTTAATATTACATTTTTCAATAAAGTTAGCTAAAATTTGATTTCCATACTCAGTATGTGTTACTTCAGGATGAAATTGAATACCATAAATATTATCATTTGCATTTTCCATTGCTACAAACTCAGTATTTTCCGAATAAGCCACTTTTTCATAACCATCAGGTATTGAAACAACTTTATCTGTATGAGACATCCAAGTTATTTGTTCATCATTAGTTTTGTTAAAAATATTATTTTGAGAAATAACATTTATTTTTGTTTTACCAAACTCTTTAACAACACCAGGCTCAACTTTTCCCCCTAATTTATGACAAATAAGTTGCATCCCATAACAAATACCTAAAATTGGAATACCTAATTCAAAAATTCCATCATCAATTGTAAATGCACCTTTTTCATAAACTGAATTTGGTCCACCAGATAAAATAATACCTTTTAAATGCTCATCTTTTTTTAGTTCTTCAATATCAATCTCATGATGAACTAATTTTGAATAAACATTCATCTCTCTAATTCTTCTAACAATAAGTTGGTTGTATTGACTACCATAATCTAACACTAAAATATAATCTTTTTCCATTACAATATCATTCTCCCATCTATTAATTTTAAAAAAAGACACTATCATATTGATATGCCTTATATTACATAAACTATCTTTAGATATAAAGATAACTAATTTGTTTATAAATGATATTATACTCTTTTTTTATAGAATTGTAAATATTTAAACAATTATTTTTTATCACTTTTTCTCATTTTTTAAAACATCAGTATTCAATGTATTAATTGCATTATTCAATTGTTTAATTCCAACTTTCGTATACACCTGAGTAGTCGATAAATTTTCATGTCCTAACAATTCTTGTAATGCTCTTAAATCCATACCATTTTCTAATAAATGAGTAGCAAATGTATGCCTAAATTGATGAGGAGTAATATTTTGAAACTGCATAAATTTCTTCCACTTATCTTTTAAAATAAATTGAACTCCCCTTTGCGTTAATTCAGTTCCATTTTTATTAATAAATAAATATTCACTTTGATTATTTTTTAACAATTCTTTTCTACTTTTATTTAAATATTCTTTAATTGTATCGACAGTATTATCATCAAAATAAACAATTCGTTGTTTATCTCCTTTTCCTAAAACCTTTAAACTATTATCACTATAGTTAAAATCATTAACCTTAATACTTACCAACTCACTAACCCTTAATCCAGTAGCATATAACAATTCAAAAATCGCTTTATTTCTAATATCAAGTGGAGTTGAACTAAAACTATTTAAAAAACTCAATAAAGTTTCATACTCTAAAACACTTACTAATTTCTCTTCTTTTTTAGGCAGTGAAATTTTATCAAAAAAATTATCACTAATAACCTTTTCTAATAATAAAAATTTATAAAAAGTTTTTAAGCAGCTTATTTTGCGAGCTTGTGTTGTCTTGCTTAAATTTTTATCATAAAGAAAAGATAAATACTCTAAAGCATCATAATATGTTATTTCAGCAATTTCAATATCAAAAAAATCTAGATATTCTTTAACATCATGCAAATAAGCAACAATTGTTTTTTCAGATAAAAACTTCTCGTATTTTAAATAACTTTCAAATTTAGCAATCATTAACATCATGCTCCTTAATAAAATCATCTAAACTATTCAAGGCTACTTTAGCATATTCTTCCTTCTTTTCTTTCTTTTTAACACGATATCCTAAATCTTTAACAATTCCAAAGTTAGCATTCATTGGTTGAAAATTATCGCCATTAGCATTTGTAATATAGTAAGCTAATGAACCAATAATTGTCTCTTGTGGAAAGACTAGTAACTCTTCATTCTTAATTAAACGAGCCATATTTAAACCAACATTTAATCCAGAAGCAATACTTTCAACATAACCTTCAACACCACTTACTTGACCCGCAAAAAATAAATCACTTCTTTTTTGCGTTTGATAAGTTGGCAATAAAACTTTAGGTGCATTAATAAAAGTATTACGATGCATTACCCCATATCTAATAATATTAGCTTGTTCTAATCCAGGAATCATTTTTATTATACGATCTTGTTCAGGCCAAGTTAAATGAGTTTGAAACCCCACTATGTTATATAAGGTTGCTTTAGCATCATCTTGTCTTAGCTGAACTACTGCGTATGGTCTTTCATCATCTTTTCCTAAACCAACTGGTTTTAATGGACCAAAAGTTAAAGTTTGTGGTCCTCTTCTTGCGATTTCTTCAATTGGCATACAGCCTTCAAAAAATATTTCTTTTTCGAATTCTTTAATTACAGTACATTTTGCATTAATTAACTCTTCATACCATTTTTCAAATTGCTCTTGATTCATTGGGCAATTTATATATGAAGCTTCTCCCTTATCGTATCTTGATTTATAATAAGCAACATCCATATTAATACTGTCTTTTTCAATAATAGGAGCTGCTGCATCATAGAAATACATACTCTCTTCATTAGTAAACTCTTTAATTGCTTCACTTAATTTATCGCTTGTTAAAGGACCAGTTGCAACAATTGTATGCCCTTCAAGCAATTCATCTATTTCATCATTAATTATTGTAACATTATCTAAATTTTTAATTTTGTTTGTTAAGCTTTTTGCAAAACCATCTCTATCAACAGCAAGTGCTGCTCCTGCAGGAACACTATGTTCATGTGCAGTTTTAATGACAATTGAATCTAATCTAAGTAGTTCCTCTTTTAAAACACCAACTGCATTAATTAATTGATTACCTCTAAATGAATTAGAACAGACTAACTCACCAAAATAATCAGTTTTATGTGCTGGACTATATTTTTTTGGTCTCATTTCATATAAATTAACTTTAATTCCTCTTTTGGCAAGCTGATAAGTTGCTTCACAACCTGCAAGTCCTGCACCAATTATATTAACAATTTCCATTGTATCACTCCTTTAATCCATACTATTATAACACAAAAACACACTTTTTATTTTTTATAATTTTCAATTTTTATATGATATTAAGTTGTTGAATTATTTATTACATACAATAATAAAAAAAGGTACAACTTAATTAATGTTATACCTAATTATTTAAATTCTTCAACACAATCAATTTTATTTTTAAAAGAACACTTTATACCATATTTATCTTTTTCAACCCAATATGTAACTTCTTCATTTACAATAAAATCATTGGATATTTTTGAAATTTCAAATTGTTGTTTATCTTTTTTTATGCTAATGATTTTAACTTTATTTTTCTTTGAATTAGCATAATAAACATTATAATATTTACTATCTTTTTCAAATGATTTTAAATATATAAAATCAGTATTTTCTTTTAAGAAATTTATATTTAATTTATCTAAAGAATCATATTTATCAATAGTATCATTTTTTGAACAACCATAAACACTAAATATGATTAAGATAATCGCTGTAATTTTTGTGATAAAATCCTTATTTTTCAACATCACCAGTTTTAATAATTTCAGTTAGTGAAGTAGCTAAACCAGCCATATTTTGAATATCACTTGGAATAACAATCTTAGTAGCTTGACCATCAGCAACTTTAGCAAATGTTTCTAATGATTTAATATTAATTACGCCTTGATCAACATTAATATCTTTAATGTATTCAAGACCTTGAGCAGTTGCTTCATTTACTAATCTAATTGCTTCTGCTTCCCCTTCAGCATGGCGAATTTGTTCTTCTTTACGAGCTTCTGCTCTTAAGATAATACTTTCTTTTTCACCAGTAGCCTTAGTGATTGCTGATATTTTTTCACCTTCAGCAATTAAGATTGACTCACGTTTTTCACGTTCTGCACGCATTTGTTTTTCCATAGCTTGTTGGATATCTAATGGTGGTAAGATATTTTTTAACTCAACTCTATTTACTTTAACTCCCCATGGATCACTAGCTTCATCTAAGATTGAACGCATTCTTGAGTTAATCGTATCACGTGATGTTAATGATTCATCTAATTCTAAATCCCCAATAATATTACGTAAAGTAGTTGCTGTTAAGTTTTCTAATGCGTTTAATGGATTACTAACTCCATAAGTATAACGCTCTGGATCAGTTACTTGGAAAAAGATTACTGTATCAATTTGAATTGTAACATTATCTTTTGTGATAACTGGTTGTGGTGGAAAGTCAATAACTTGTTCTTTAAGTGATAACTTTCTAACTGGTCTTTCAATAAACGGTATAAAAAAGTGGATCCCACTATTACACACTCGATTAAAGTTACCCAATCTTTCAATAATAATACATGTTGCTTGTTGGACGATTCTAATTCTAGTTGCTAAGTAAGCTAAAATAATTAATACTATTACAATCGCAACTAACCCTCCAATGTTTTCAAAAATTCCCATAATTTATTCCTCTCTTTCTTTTTTTGCAGGTTCTACAATTACTTTTGAACCTTGTATTTCTTTAATAATTACTGGCGTTTGTGCTTCTATTTCAATATCCTCAGTTACCTTAGCAGTCCATTCTTTTCCCTCAATTTTAACTAATCCGTCTTGAAGTAAAGATATTTTTTCTAAACATATCCCTACTTCTCCAATAATCAAATCTAAATTAGTTCTAACAACTGGACCATTTTGGTTAGATTTAACATTTGATATTTTCCTTAAAATTGGTATTAAGAAATATAAAGTAATTGCTACTGTAATTGTATAAGCAACTAATTGTGCCATTATTCCAAATCCTAAGAAATAAACAATTAATGCAACGACTCCAGCAATTGAAAAGCTGATTGAAAAAAAACTAGGTGTCATTATTTCAATAACTAAAAATCCAATAATAACTATTAACCAAATAATAAGCATTGTATCCATATTTTAACCTCCCCTACGAAATTGATTCTACGATTTTCACAAGATAATCAACATGTTTTTTACATAATTCTTCAGTACTTGCTTCAACCATTACTCTAATTAATGGTTCAGTACCACTTGCTCTTAAAAGAACACGTCCATCGCCATGTAATTCTTTTTCTACATTTTCAACTTCTTCTTTTAATAAATCTGATTCTAATACTTTCTTTTTATCATTTACTTTAACATTTACTAATAATTGCGGATAGATTGTAACTTCACTTGCAAGTTCTAGTAAACTTTTATTACTATAGGCAATTGCTTCTAATAATTGAATTGCACTTAACATTCCATCACCTGTTGTTGCATATTCTTTAAAGATAATATGTCCTGATTGTTCTCCTCCAAGGCTATTATTGTAAGTTACCATATTTTCATAAACATATTTATCTCCAACTGCTGTTTTTTCATATTTAATACCTTCTTTGTCTAATGCTTTATACAATCCAATATTTGACATAACAGTTGTAACTAAAGTATCATTATTCAATTTATTTTGTGCTTTTAAATATTTAGAACAAATATATAAAATTAAATCACCATCAATAATATTACCATTTTGATCTACAGCTAACATTCTATCTGCATCGCCATCAAAAGCAATTCCTAAATCAACATCGCTTTCTTTAACTTTATTAATTAAGTTATTTAAATGAGTAGAACCACAATCAACATTAATATTAATTCCATTTGGTTTATTAAAAATAATTTCATGTTGAATATTTAGTTTTGAAAATAATTTGCTTGCTAAAGCACTAGCTGACCCATTAGCACAATCAATAATTACTTTAAATTTAGATAAATCTAAATCAACAGTACTTGCTAAAAAATCTAAATATTTTTGAGTTTGATGTTCATAATTAATAATCACACCAATTTCATCTTTATTTGCTAATTCAATTGAAATTTCATCATCAATATATTTTTCAATATTATTCTCTAATTCTTCAGCAATTTTTTCACCACTATTATTAAATACTTTAATTCCATTATCATAATAAGGATTGTGGCTTGCACTAATCATTATACCTGCACTAAAATTATTTTCTCTAACTAAATAACTAACTCCTGGAGTTGAAATAACTTTTGAAGTATAAACATTAGCACCTGCGCTTGTTATTCCAGCACATAAAGCAGCTTCTAACATATCTTTAGACATTCTAGTATCCATTCCAATTAAAATATTTTCACCTTTAAATGTATATCCTAAATATTGTCCTACTTTAAAAGCAATTGTTGCACTAAGTTCTTCGTTTGCAACTCCTCTTATTCCATCTGTTCCAAAATATTTACCCATTAAAACCATCCTTTTTTATTTTTTTTGTAACTTTGACACTTACATTAACTTTATCAAACGATAATGTAATACCTTCAATTTTATTTCCTTCTTGATCAATAACTACCAAGGTTGCTTCTTGTTTAAAATTCTTTTTTTGAGAACTAACATCCACCATTGCTTTAACACTAGCAATCTTATCAAGTGTATGTTGAGCTGCTTTAATTTCAATTGAATTAACACTTAGTTTAACATCATAGTTATATTTATTATCGGTTGGTACTTTAATTAATTCTGGTGTAATTGCAAACACTTCACGTTTTTTATCATAAATATTAACTTCATATGAAGGTTGTGAAAATTTTACACTAACACCATCAGCAACCCCAGAATATAATAAATGTATTTTTTGATTTATTCCTGCTTTATAGTTTGTTAAATCAGCAATTACTTCTTCTTTATTTAACACTTCAGTTTTTCTAATTGCTTCAACACTACCAACTAGGGATAAATCAACTGTTTCTGGTAAGTTTTCTATTTGAAATTTTTCATCATCGTAAATTGCCTTAACACTAACACCATACATATCTTTTCCAACATTGCTTTGACCAAAGACATTTACATCTCCAGAATAGTTAATACTAATATATAATAGCACTGCTAATAAAAGTGATACTAACTTTGAAGTTGTTGAATTTGTTAAAATAAAATCCATTTTTGCATTAATATATCTAAAAAACTTAACAATATGATGAGCTATTGCATTATAATTGTAATCAATTATTTCTTGTGATTTCACTGCAATTCTTTTAGCTTCTTCTATTCTTTTTCTTTTATTTGCTTCTTCTTGTTGTTTACGTTCTTCATTTAATTCATTGCTATTTTTAGCCATTATTTCTTACCTCACTTTCTGCATTATCTTCATCATTTGAAGATGATGTTAGTTTAGTAATAAATACTTGTTTAAAATCACTTGGACTAACTAAGGTAACCTCACCATATTCAACTAGTCTAATTGCTCCACTTTCCTCACTTACCACAATTGTTAGTGAGTCAGTTATTTCACTAATTCCAATTGCTGCTCGATGTCTTGAACCAAAACTTTGGATAACATCTATTGTTGGTGGTGGGAAAAATGTTGATGCACATGCTATTCTACTTCCCTGAATAATAATTGCACCATCGTGAAGTGGAGTTGTTGTTTTGAAAATTGATTTTATTAACTCTTTAGTAATATCTGAATCAAGAGCAACTCCTGAAGAGATAAAATCCTTTAATGAAATATCTCTTTCTATTGTAATAAGTGCTCCTGTTTTATTTTGTGCTAAATCTATTACTGCACTAACAATTTCATCAATTACTTTATCACCAAGATCCAAGGCAATTAATGAATGATTGTTAAATGAAGTTTTTCCTATTTTTTCTAAAAAGTTTCTTATTTCTGGTTGGAAAATAATAATAAACACTAAAAATCCCCAATTAATTAAATTTTGAGTTATCGTTTGTAATGTTGTCAAATGTAAAAACTTTGCAAGCATATCTATGACAATTACAATTATTGTTCCTTTAAATATTCTCATTGTTTTTGTATTATTTTGAACAATTATTAAAACTGCATATATTAAAAGAGTTACAATTAAAATATCAACAATTGATATTGTTAATTGAAAAAATCCTTCTAAATTTTGAAATTTGCTTGTTATTTCTGACATAACATCACTTCCCTTAATTATTATATCATATATTACTAGAATAATGATATTTGTTCACATCGATACCCCTTTTGATAACCATTTATAATATCTTTCATTTTATAAGTTAGTTTATTTTCTTTACAAAATAATTCATATTTTCTATATAGTTCTTTTGCATTATGAGCTGGACAACTATAATTATTACCAAACGACTTTAAATGATTTTCGTATGCATATTGACTAATATCTTTTAATTTATTTAGATAATACGCTCTTTGTCCTGTTCTTTGACTAACGCCAAAAGCTGCATAAATAAAACTAGCATCTACTGCTTTTGATAACATTAATAAACTATTAATATTATTCCATGAATCAGTAAGATATGGTAATACTGGCATCAATATAACACCTGCATATATGCCTGCTTCTCTTAATTTTTTAATTGCTAAAAAACGTTCTTTACTACTTGCTACATTTGGCTCAATTAACTTTGTTAATTCATCATTTGCACAAGTAATTGTTATTTTAATGATAACTGGTGAATGTAAAGCAATTCTTTTTAAAATATCAATATCTCTTAAAATTAGAGTACTCTTGGTTGTAATCCCCACACCAAATCCATGCTTGTCAATTATCTCTAAAGCTTGTCTTGTTAATTGAAGTTCTTCTTCAAGTTTATTATATGGATCGCTCATTGCTCCTGTTCCAATAACACCTTTATTTCTTTTATTTTTTAACTCTTTTTCTATTATTTTTATTGCATCTTTTTTAGGTTTTACTTTATCAAAATCAGCTACTTGATAAACATCTGATCGACTATCACAATAAATACAACCATGATGGCAACCACGATAAATGTTCATATTATAATCGTAATCAAACCAACCTGTATGATTTACTTTAGTTATGATTGTTTTTGCATCAACATATTCTATCAATTTAAACAGCTGCTTTCTTTACTTTCAAATGATATCTAAATAAAATAAAACCTAAAACAAATAAACAAGCAATTCCAATTACTCCATTTGTTGAACTATTTGTTACTTGTGTGATTACTCCCATCATTAATGTTCCAGTAAAAGTTGCTCCTTTACCAAAAATATCAAAGATACCAAAGTACTCATTTGAATTATTTTTAGGTATTAATTGAGCAAAGTATGATCTTGATAAGGCTTGAATTCCACCTTGGAAAATTGCTACACACACTGCAAGTAACCAAAACTCCCATGCTTTATCTAATTGTATTGCAAATAAAGCAATTCCTAAATAACCAAGAATTGATACTGAAATTATTTGTGTACTTGAATACTTGCTTGTTAGTTTACCAACGATTAGAGCTGCTGGAAAAGCAATTATTTGAGTTAATAATAAGGCTAGTAAAAGGTTATTATCTGTAATTCCAACATCTTTTCCATATGATGTTGCCATTTCAATAATTGTATATACGCCATCAATATAAATGAAGAATGCTATTAAAAAAGTTAAAATTACTTTATCATTTTTAATTTTTTTCAAGTTTTTCCATAGTCTTGTAAAACTTTCTTTTGCAATATTTTCTTGATGTTCTACATAATATTTTTGTTTATATGATTTTAATAGTGGAACACTAAAAAAGAACCACCACAATGATGTAATAATAAAGGCAATTGCGGTTGCTAATTGCGTTGAAAGTCCAATTGTATCTGCTTGTAAAATTAAAACTAAACATCCTATAAATGGAATACATGAACCAATATAACCCCATGCATATCCATTACTGCTTACAAAATCCATTCTTTCATCTGTACTAACATCAGTTAGCATTGAATCATAAAAAATTAAACTTCCATTAAATCCTATTCTTATAATCATTATCACGATTAAAAAAATAACCCAATTACTAAAAAATCCCAAACAAAAGCAACTTATAGTTCCTAGTAACATAAAAATCGCAAATAAAGTCTTTTTATATCCTTTATTATCAGCAAGGCTTCCTAATATAGGTCCTAACAATGCAATAATTAAAGTGGAAATCGCTAAAGCATAACCCCAATATGCTGTTGAGGTTGCATTATCAATTCCACTTTCTAATGCTATATTTTTAAAATATATGGGAATGATTGTTGACAACAACATGATAAATGCTGAATTACCTACATCATATAAAACCCAATTTTTTTCTAATTTATTTAACTTCATCTTTTTCTCCTTTAATTATTCAAATGTATTGTAAAAATATTTATCCATTTTTGCTTTTCCATTATAAACATCAACTAAGTTTTTTAAATTATTAACTCCTGTTGTAATCGCATCAGGATATTTTTTTATTAATTCATCTACTGTTTTATCATAAGCAGTATTTGGTTTTTTCTTAATAATTAAATTTGAAAAATCTGCACCTTTAATAAATGTTTTACATAATAACGAAATAATTTTACCTTTTATATTATTTGGTGAATATAATACTTTCATGTAAAAGTTAGTTTGATAGATTGATTCATCAATATACTTTGAATCGATTTTTGGATAAACAAACTGTAAATCATATCCATATTTATATCTTGCATTAATCAAAAGATTTCTTCTAAATTTATGTGGTTTAAATCGTACATTCTGTTCAATAATACGTCTATCTAATTCTGCTTCTAATATCATATGATCATTAAACTCTGTATATTTTTTATTAATTATTGGATGAAAACTACTATCTAATGAAAAATGTGTTCCTAATCCTAATAAATATACAAATGCTGCTTGATCATCTACTTCTTTAATTTTTTTAATTGCTTCTTCAAACAATCTTTTTGCTTGTTTGTTATGAAGACTTGAACCGTATGCTGCGATATTATTTCTCTTATATGGTTTATAATAAAAGAATATATCTGGTCCTTGTGCCCCTAAATCATAATAGCTACGATATCTTTCAATTAGTTTTTTTACTTCTTTATCTGATTCTTCATATACTTTTTTAGCATAGAAGAAATGTGTTGCAAATGCAGGCATATAATCACTTCCTTTGTTGAATATTATATCATAATATAAATTAAAAAATATATAAAAATTTAAAACTAATTTATGCTTACTCTTACTATTAAAAAGTCTTTTTGATAGTTAAATTACAGTAATTATTATATTAAATAAATTAACATGGAAATTGCTAGACAACCAAATATTAAAATGAAAATTACTCCTATTATTTGCATACTTAATTTATTTTTTTCATAAAAATAAATAAAACTAAATTTTAAATTTTTTCTTACTAATTCTTCAAAAAATGCGTAAATAAGATTTATAAAGATTCTAGTTAAAAATATAAAAAAAATAACTGCAAAACATATAAAAAGCCAATGTATTCCTTTAAGGTTATTTAATAAATTATTCAATAAATTCACTCCTCTAAAATTACTATACTATTATAGCATAATGAATTACAAATTATATTTATAAAAAATAAATATTTTGATATTATTGAAACACTTGTATTTATATTTACATGATGATTTAATAATTATTACAATGAAATCATGTATAACTTGGGAACAGCGTAAGTTGGGAGAGTTGGGTAAAACTTTTACTGGACTATCTGGAAAAAGGAAAGAAGACTTCGGACACGGTGACGCAAAATTCGTTACTTACGTGAACGTTTTTCAAAATCCTGTGTCAAGTTTGGACCAACTTGATTCAGTTGAAATTGATCCAAAACAAAATGAAGTTCAATATGGTGATGTATTCTTTACGACTTCATCAGAAACACCAGAAGAAGTTGGGATGTCATCAGTATGGAAATACCATGATGACAACGTTTATCTCAACAGTTTCAGTTTTGGATATCGACCTCATGTTGAATTAGAATTAGATTACTGCGCATCTATGTTGCGTTCGACAGCAGTTCGTAAAAAGATAACCTTCTTGGCGCAAGGGATTTCAAGATACAACATTTCCAAAACAAAAATGATGGATATTGAGGTTCCAGTTCCATCCTTGGAGGAGCAAACCAAAATTGGCGCATTTTTATACAATGTTGATAAAACTATCACCCTTCATCAGCGTATGTCATTTTTCACAAATAAAACAGTTAAATAAGGAGGACGAAACAATGTCAAAAGAAGAACAAAAAAATGAATTATTTCACGAATATTATTTAAGATGGACAGAAACTTATAAAGAAGGTGCAATTAGAGAAATTACTATGAAAAAATATATGATGACACATAAATGGCTTGAAAAATTAATTCCAAATTTAAAAATATATCAATTAACTAGAAGTAAATATCAACAATTATTAAATGACTATGCAAAACAACATGAACGACAAACAACAATGGATTTTCATCATCAATTGAAAGCATCTATTCTTGATGCTGTTGACGAAGGATTAATTGATAGAGACCCTACAAGAAAAGCAATAATTAAAGGGAAAACACCAAAAGTTAAAAAGCCAAAATATTTAAATCAATTTGAATTACAAACATTGCTAAACAGTTTAGAACTAGAAAATGAAGTTAACTGGAGTTGGCTAATAATGATAATTGCAAAAACTGGAATGCGATTCTCTGAAGCATTAGCATTAACTCCAAAGGATTTTGATTTTTCAAGACAAACACTAACGATAAATAAAACTTGGAATTACAAAGATAATGGTGGATTTATGCCAACAAAAAACCAATCGTCAGTTAGAAAAATCCAACTTGATTGGCAAACTGTTATTCAATTTTCAGAGTTAATTAAAAATTTACCAGATGATAAACCAATTTTCGTGAAAAGTAAAATATATAACTCTACTGTAAATAGTTTTTTAGAAAGACACTGCAAAAAAGTTAATATACCGATAATATCTATACATGGATTAAGACATACCCACGCATCGCTATTACTTTTTGCTGGTGTTTCTATTGCAAGTGTTGCACGCAGACTTGGACATGCAAGCATGACCACTACACAAAAAACATATCTACATATTATTCATGAATTAGAGAATCAAGATGTTGATCTTGTAATGAGATCATTATCAGTATTAAGTTAACATATAATAAAATGACGTACGCTGATGAAGGGTGACAAGGTTATCCAAGTTTGAAAAATATTTGCTGATTTTTATTTGTTCATTAATTTGTGGTATTAAATAATCAGTCTGTGCTATCGTTGTCCAATTGACGTATATCTGTGTATTTCCTTGACTTTGTTTTATAATTTTATCTCTAATCTCAGGAGCATTTAGCATTGTATATATAAACTGTGAATCGTAATTTGAACTATCCACTTCAATTCTTTCAGTTCTCTGGTTATATACATAAACCCCTGATTCTTCGATTAAAAGTACACGTCCGATGATGTTCCCGAATGAAGTTTTATCATTCAATATCATAGTGATATCACCTTTGTTTAGGATTCTATTTACCGTCTTATCTGATCTTACAGCACGTATCCCTTGGTCTATATAAATACCATCTTCAGAATAACTTCCTATGCTTATTACTTTATATATTCCATCTTCAGAAAACTCAGACTCTATAGATGTCCCACCTGTTGCTAGGCCGAACTCTGACAATTTACGCTGTTCCCAATCGTTTGTTAAAATAAATTATAATCTATTTATAATTTACATTAACGATTTATTTTCCTATATGTAGAACTATTACTTTCTCTTATTTAAAGGATATATTATTTCTGCAGCTAATTTATTATATTCTTTCTTTATTTCTTGCCAATAATGTAATTTTGAAACTGAATTACTAGAAGAAATCTTATATTCCTCATAATCACTAGTATCTTTTAACTCTTTTTCACCATTTTGCACACTTCTATTCGGATTATAATTATCAACAACATATAAAAGCGCTTCTTCATTTACATGCCACTCTTTTGAAAAGTTTTGAATATATTTATTTTTTTTGTCTTGAATTCTTTCTTCTAAAACATTTGTTATTTGCATTCCTTTATAGGTTTCGGGCTCTTTTTGAATATCTTCCCATAACAAGTCAATAACTTCAGCAAATTCTTTGTTATCGTCTTTTAAATTTATAATATATTGGCTAATTTCATCAAAATCCTCATTACTTTCTTTTATTTGAGGTTCATCAACATATACTTGAATTAGTTTCAAGATATATTCATAATCAATTTTTTCAACTCCAACTGTTTCCAACTCATAATCGAAATCTATTTCAACTTCTTCAATTTCTTCTTTTTCTGTTTTTAATTCTTCCTTGATATTTACATATATACCATAATACTCTTGAATTTCATCATTACTAATTCCAAAACATGAAAATAAACTAATATTATCAAATTCTTCATATAGTTGAATTAACGCATAATTTCTGTCTAAAATTTGAAAACACTTTAAAAATTTCTTCTTTTTTATTAAATCTAAATCAATTACACTCTGCGGTGTCATAGCAACATTTTTTAATTCATTAACTGATTTTTCAAATCTCTTTGCCGCTTCTTCCCAAAGTGGAGCAATTACTTCTCCATCATCACCATTTGAATATAGTTCCATTGCTTTGTTTACATTACATTTAAATATCTTAGGTGATTGAAAAGTAACAATTTGTCCATATGGTTTTGCTTTATCAAATATACGATTAGTTCTAGAAAACGCTTGAATTAAGTTATGGTATTCTAATGGTGCTCTATCAATAAATAATGTCGAAATGCTAGGCGCATCAAACCCAGTTAGTAATCTATCAACAACTATAATAAGGTCAAGTTGTTCTTTTCTGACTTGAAATTTATCTTGTTTTCTGGCTAACCTATTGTTTATATCTTGATTATACCCTCTTATCGTTTCCAAAGAATAGTTTGTTTTAAACATTTCATTATAATCTTGTATAGATTTTTCCATTTCTCTTTGATTATCAATTGACGATTCTTCATTTTCACTAATTGAATAAGTGATAGCGATTTTTGGAAAATCTGAGATTGTCTTTTTAATGTCTTCATTTACTTTAACATCATCATTATTTCCTGCAATTACTTCTTTAAATAATGAATAATATCTTTGAGCTTTCGCGATTGATGAAGTTGTTAAAATAGCACCATATGTACGACCAACACCGTTACTAAATCCAAGAATTCTTTTGGACTTATTAATAATATAATCAATAACTGAAAGCATATGGTCTTTTGTATCATATATACTACTGTTGTCAATAATAGCTTCTTTTTCTATTTCATCAATTGAATAATAATCCTTATCTGGATGATTTTTTTCAAAATAATTATATTTTGCTTCTTCTGACAACCCCCGATATGTCATTTGAAATCCTAAAACTGCTTTATCATGCATTGCTTCTTTGACAGTGTATTTGTGTAGACAATTTCCATATTGGTCTTCTGTTGTTACAATCTTACCACTCTTACCTTTCTTTTTTTGTTCAGGAAAAATTGGTGTTCCTGTAAATCCATACCAATATGATTTTGGAAGTAGTTTTTTGACATCTTTTTGTTTTAATTCACTAACTGCTCTATGACACTCATCTACAATAATTGCAACTCTTAAATCTTTAAGTTTTTTTTGTTTGATTTCATCTGGATGCTTTTCAAATCTACTTAAAATATGATTTAATTTTTGAATTGTTGTTACAATAACATTTCTATCTACAGAAAGTAATTTACTGATTAAATCTTTTACATTATCTGTTTCATCTATTGCTATCGTGTCATTTTCTGCATAAGAAATAAATGACGATGAAGTTTGTTGATCTAAATCAACTCTATCAACAATAAAAATTGTTTTATCAATTGCAGGGATATCCAATAAATTTCGAGCAACCTTATATGATGTTAGCGTTTTTCCAGACCCAGTAGTATGCCAAATAAAACCGTTTTTTTGTTCTTTAGATGCCTGTTTTATCGCCTCAATAGCGTGAATTTGATATGGTCTCAACAAAACCAACGATTTTTTACTTGAATCAATTACCGTATAATGTGAAACCATTTTGTGAGCTTGCGGAATTGAAAGAACATGTTTTGCAAACTCAAGATAATTATTAACCGGTCTATTATTTTCATCAACCCATGTTGAAAGAAACTGTTCATTTAATTTTGAATCAACTGCAGCAGCAATATATTTTGTTTCCGTTGCATTTGATACAACAAACATTTGTAGAGAAGAAAATATTCCTTTAAATTTACCTTGAACTAAATACTTTTTAATTTGTCTAAAAGCATCCATATATGAATGTGCTCTATTTTTTAATTCTATTTGAATCATTGGTAATCCATTAATAAGAAGAGTAATATCAAAACGCCTTGATCTATCAACACTACTTTCTTTACTTGCATGATATTGATTAATTATTTCATAAGAAGACATTCCACCTGCGATATCTCTTCTACTTAAAACTTTTAACCTTATTGTGCCAAGCGAAGCATCCTCACGTAAAATTGTAACTACAGCAACACCATTTTCTCCAGCTAACCACTTTGAAGCTTCAAAAAAGTTAGGAAAATTTAACTGATCCTTTATTTGAGTAAATTCTTTTTCGGTTAACTTTACATCATTTAAAACATCTTTATTATTTTGCTCTAATTTTAATCTAAAATTATTCCATAACTTGTCTTCGGTATTTAAATCTGGTCGATATTTCCACTGTGATTCGCCATCAACTAACTGCTTAATTAACTTATCTTCAATTTCATTTTCGCTTGTAAATTTAATTGCCATATAATTGCCTCATTTCTTAATATTTAGAGCTCCATATTATACAAACATTTTTTGTAATAAAGCTTTTTTTACATCTTGATATACTTCTAGCTTACGCTGATGAAGGGTGATAGTTTTATCAATAGTTAATAAAAATAGCCCAATTGATCTCTGTTCATTACTATTTGGAACATATACATTAAACTCTGAAAACTTTGAAATCCAATGACGTTCATGATTCAGAGGTGTATAACTTAAATTTGATAGGACATTATATACAAAATAAAAATCATCATCTTCATTATATAAAGATAATAGTTTTATTGCCGAACTCTTTACTTTAAAAGGAAAATCAACGTAATGAGAACTTGTTGTAAAATCATCAAATATGATAATGGGATTATCAAAACTTGCTTCTTTAATGTCATCTTTTTCATTAGTATACCCAAGAATGAAACTTTGTCCCGCTGTCAAAACAGGAGTTTCAAAATGATCATCATAATCAGTTGACTTTACAATATATTTGTTTGGTTGTTCATACCTTAGTAGTTTCCTTAACTTACGCTGTTCCCAAGAGTCAGTGAATTCACTAAATCTTAATCTTGGAATTTCTTCATTATTTTTTGGAAACATTTTTTGAAGAAGAGAACATTTAAGTTTTTTCAGCTGTTCTAACTTACGCTGATGAAGGGTGATAGTGGTATCAATTTGTTCAAAGAACGAACCAATTTGACCTTGTTCATCAATATTAGGTATCGAAATAGGCATCTTAGCCATCTGCTTTCCAGAAACTTCCACGAATGTTGATCCAGCTCCAGTCACCTCACCGTAGCGTTTCAACTCATTAGTTCGTGCGAAGATAAAATAACTATCGAGCTCATCTTTATTTGGAACAATTGATTGAAAACCTTGGTTTGTAGTGGCTTCTTTCGCAAGAATTGCGGTATTTCCTATACCAGCACGTGAAGTAAAAAGAACAGTACCAACAGGTAAAATCTTCGTTGAACTTTTTTGTTGACCAAGTTCTGTGATTGTTCTTTGGCACTTGCTAACATAAATTTGCTCACCAATCTCAGCAGGGCTATACCAATCAATTTTGCCATCCCAATATTCGGGATTTGAAGTGCTAGGCGTTCCGCCACCTACAATGTCAGCTAAATCTCCCAACTTACGCTGTTCCCAAGGGTCACTAAATTCTTTAAATCTTATTCTTGGAATTTTATCCATTATTATCACCATTTTTCATTATATTTTTAATAAATAATTGCAATTCTTTATCATCTTCACCATTTGTACCAACTAACTCATTTAATGATTTAATCAATTCACTCTCTATTTTACTTATTTCTTTATCAATTTCAATTATTTCTGTTGATATTTCACTTAATTTTATGTCCTCTTCTTCTTCAAAAGTATCAACATATCTAGGTATGTTAAGATTAAAATCATTATCCTTTATTTCTTCATAAGTTGCTAAATAAGCTTTTTTATCAACGTTTTCTCTATTAAAATATAATTCAAGTATTTCATCAATGTGTTCCTCTTTTAAATCATTTTGTTTCCCAGATTTTTCATAAAAAGTTGAGGCATCTATGAATAAAACACTTTTATTATCTTTATTCTTTTTTAAAATTATAATAGTTGTTGGAATACTTGTATTAAAAAATATATTTGCAGGAAGCCCAATTACAGCATCTATTCCACCATTGTCAAGCAACACTTCTCTAATTTTACCTTCTGATGCACCTCTAAATAATACTCCATGAGGAAGTACGATAGCCATTACACCATCATCTTTTAAATGATAATAACCATGCAATAAGAAAGCAAAATCAGCTTTAGATTTAGGTGCTAAAACACCATAAGGAGCAAATCGTGGATCATCAAGCGATCCTTTTTCTGCTTTCCAATTTGATGAATAAGGTGGATTCATCAAAACTGCATCAAAATTTGTTGGTTCTTCAACTGGCCAGTCTTGATCAAGTGTATCAGCATTATGTAAATGTTGTTCACCTCTTGCTACACCATGTAAAATCATATTCATTCTTGCTAAGTTATATGTTGATGTATTTAATTCCTGTCCATAATATCTAATAGTGTTTGGTTGATTTGAATATTTTTTCGCATTTAACATTAGCGAACCTGATCCCATTGCCGCATCATACACGCTAAATCCTCTCTTATCTTCTTTTCCACTTAAAACAATTCTTGTCATTAGTTTCGCAACAGATTGTGGTGTGTAGAACTCCCCAGCTTTTTTTCCAGATTCACCTGCAAATAATCCAATTAAAAGTTCATATGCATCACCAAGTATATCCCTATTACTTCCGGCTACATCCAAATTAACTAATTTCTTCATTACTTCAGATATACTATCGTTAATTTTTTGTGGAGTTGCTCCAAGTTTTTTTGAATACAAATCTACATCTTCAAATAAACCTTCATATATTTCATCAGAGTTTTGGATATCAGTAAAAGCCTGTTTTAAGTTTGCAGTTTCAAATTCACCAATATTGATATCATTTATTAATGAAGTATATGTATGCTCAGGTTTTATAACAAACTTAAACTCATCAAGTAACTCGTCTTTAAGGATATCCCTAATTTTTTCATCACTCATTGCATTTTCATACTGATTTTGTGCATCTTCTAAATCATCTGTTGGGCTTTCTAAAATATCAGCTATATAGTATAACATTTTATCCGATAAATATTTATAAAATATTAATCCTAATAAATAATTTTTATACTCATTTGCATCCATTTTTGATCTTAAAACATCAGCCGAGCTCCATAATGCTTGTTTTAATTCTTGTACTTGATTATTATTTGTCATTTTTGTTCTCCATTTCGTTTTTTATTTTTTCAGCTAGATTGTTACACTCATTTTTCAATAAACTATAATATTCTAATTTACTTAACTCTTTTTTTGTTTTTTTATTATATTCACTAATTGAACTACTATCCTTTAACTCTGCATATCCCTCTTGAATATCATCACTATTAAAGTTATAGTTTTTTATAAAGTAAAATAAAGCATCATAATCAATAGCAAGTAACATTGAATATTCCTCAATTAATTTAATTGACTTATCATTTAAATCTTTACTCAGCAATAATTGATTTTTTGTAACTTTTGGAGTATTTGTTACTTCGTTACTTGTTGATCCATTTTGCTTAGGTTCTTGTTCAAAACTTACCTTTTCATTGTTTATGTTTTTTTCAATAATATTTCTAAAAGCTTTCTTTTCGCCATCAATACTTATATACGGATCATTTTTAAAAATATCACAGAATATATCGACTTCAAAATCACACTTATCAAAAACATCATTTAATTCAATATTTTTTAATGAAGGAAATATTTTTGAATTATTATTCAATGAAACTATTTCAGAAAGTTTCTTTTTTTCGATTTTCACTCCAGTTACACTAACATACTCAATATTATCAGAAAAAATCATCATATCAACTGTCGGTACTGGTGGTTTGCTTAGATTTAACTCATTACTTAGTAGTTCCACATATTCCGCTTTTGGCAATATAATTCTATCAATTTCCTCTGAAACTGATAGTATAATATTTTTTGCGCTTGGTAATCTTGAATATAATTCTTTGCTTAATTTAATATTTTCATTATTAGAAAAATTAATATCAATAATCTCATTAGCAGGGTTAGTCAATTCAAACTCTAATAATATATTCTCTATTTCTATGTCATTTGAAAGCAATGAATTATCAACAATATCTACTATATTTAACCTCGAAAAGTATGATAAATCTATTTTTTCACTTTTATCTAATTCAAATATATTTTTTTCTAATTTAAGATTTTCTATTTGATTAACTTTATCTATGATATTAATAAATTTATTTATACTTATATTACAATTACTTATTTCAAGATTTCTTGTTAAACTTAATGCTTTCTTGAAAACTTCATTATCAAATAGATTAGATAGTATATCCAACTCGTTTATATTCTTTAATATAATGCTAAGATCTTCATTAAATTTTACATTTTTTATATCTATATCACTTAAAGTTTTTAAAATAATTTTAGCATCGTGTTTTCTTTCAATTTTGAAATTTTCAATTTTATTAAAAACAAAACTATTTGGTAATAATTCAAAATTGCTAAATTCATCTATAACAGAGTTGTTATACATTGGTACTGGAAACTTAAAAACATTATATAATGCATTATAATCATCTATTGTTAACACCTTTTTTTCATCCATATTATCAATTAGAATATCAAAAAACGGAACTAAATTTATTTTTTCAGCATATTTTTTTCCCATAGTTTTAATAATGAATTGCATTTTTGATTTATAATCATCATTAAAATAAAAAAGAAAAACCTTTTCCGCTTTTTCAAACATTGGTTTTAAAAAAGCGAAATCGCTTCCAATTAATGAATGACCCAATATATATAAATCTATTTTTTGCTCGAATTCAATTAAATCCATTATTTCATTTCTTTTACTTGCAAGAGATGAATCCCCTTTAATTCTAACCAATTTATCATTATCTGTTGTACCTGGCAAGCAAATTTTATCTACGATATCGTCTCCAGAAAAACCACCACCAAATACTATATTGCCATCGTTTAGTGAGCCGTGTACTTGAAAAACATTTTTTAAATCATCATTAGTGAACAACCCTTTATTTAATTCACCATGAGTTTGACTCTTATAAATTTTATCAATGCTATCTAATGAATTCGTATAATTAAATGAAATGAATATATTTTCTTCTTCCTTAAATAAATCAACATAAAATTTATTTACTTTTTTATTTCCACTAATAATGTTATGATGCCATTTTTCATACTCTTTTTTAATGTAACCTAGAAAAGTAAATTCAAGTTTTCTTATATCTTCGTTTAGTTTTTTTATTTGATATATATTCTGTATTTTATTATTTGTACTATCATTTTTTTCATTTAATTCTATCATTTGATTTTCAAACATCAATTCGAAATCACACCAATTTAGCTGTTCTCCATTATAATCTTGAACAAAAAGTTTGTTATATGTATATATTTCTTCATTAGTCCTTAATTCTTTTTGATTTATTATATATTTCATAAAATCAGAATATGAACTTTTTATTCCTAAACTTGCATCAAATCCATTACCAATTACTATAAATCTTTTTTTCCTTTTTTCTTCCATTTGCATTCTCCCTAAAAAATTATACTCTCATTATAACATGTTTGTTTTCGCAAGAATAGATGACAAGTGTACTTTAACATATTTTATTATGAATATACAAACAAAAAAATCACAACCTAATATAGATTGTGATAATTTTTTATTTATTTAAACTTCTTAGAATTTCATCAATTCTATTACCTTTTTCAAGAGATTTATCAAGTTCGAATTTTAAATCAGGAGCTTTTCTAATCGTTAAACGCTTAGCAAGTTCACTTCTAATAAATCCTTTTGATTTTTTTAGAACATCCATACCAGCCTGCTCACGATTATCAGAACCCAAGAAATTAACAAATACCGTTGCTTGTGATAAATCATTAGTTAGTTTAACATCAGTAATAGTAATAAAACCAATCTTGTTGTCTTTCATTTCATACTGAACAATTTGTGATATTTCTTTTAATAAGATTTGGCGAAGCCTTTCAACTTTCTTTTCAGCCATTAATACTTACTAACCTCTTCCATAATATATCCTTCAATGATATCTCCTTCTTTAACATCATTAAAGTTTTCAATAGTAATACCACATTCATATCCAGAAGAAACTTCTTTAGCCTCATCCTTAAATCTTTTTAATGAAGCAAGTTCACCATCATAAATAACAACACCATCTCTAATTAATCTAACTTTTGAATCACGTACAATTGAACCTTCAGTAACATAACATCCAGCGATTGTACCAATTTTACTTACTTTAAATGTTTGTCTAACTTCAGCTTGTCCAGTAACTTTTTCTACAATATCAGGATCTAACATACCTTTCATTGCATCTTCAAGTTCTTCAACAATTTTATAAATGATATTATGAAGCCTTATTTGTACGCCTTCTTCTTCAGCTTTTTGTCTTACAACAGCAATCGGTCTAACATTGAATCCATAAATAATTGAATTACTAGCTTGAGCTAATAAAACATCCGATTCAGAAATAGCTCCAGCACTTGAACGTACAACATTAACCCTAACACCCTCAATATCAATTTTTTCTAAAGTTGCTTTAATTGCCTCAGCTGAACCACTAACATCAGCCTTAATAATAACATTTATTTCTTTAATCTCACCTTCTTTAATTTGACGAGATAAATCATCTAATGATAAAGCAGCACTTTGTCTTCTTTGATCATCTAACATTTTTGAATATCTTTTTTCACCAATAGTACGAGCAATTTTTTCAGTTTCAAAAGCCATGAATTTTTCACCAGCCTCTGGAACATCATTTAATCCAGTAATTTCAACTGGTGTACTTGGCTTAGCACTTTTAACTAATTGTCCCATATCATCATACATTTGGCGAACTTTACCAAACGAATTACCAACAACAATTGGATCTCCAACTCTAAGTGTTCCATTTTCAACTAATAAAGTTGAAACAACACCTTTACCTTTATCAAGTTTTGCTTCAATTACAGTTCCATAAGCATATCTATTTGGATTTGCTTTTAACTCTAACATTTCTGAAACAATTAATAAAGTTTCTAATAAATCAGTAATTCCTGTTCCAGGTTTAGCAGCGATTTGCTTATAAATTGTATCGCCACCCCATTCTTCAGGCATTAATCCATATTCACTCATCTCTGACATAACACGATCAGGATTAGCTCCTTCTTTATCCATTTTATTAATTGCTACAACAATTGGTACACCAGCAACCTTTGCATGGTCAATTGCTTCTTTAGTTTGAGGCATAACCCCATCATCAGCTGCAACCACAATAATAACAATATCAGTAACACTAGCACCACGAGCACGCATTGCAGTAAATGCCTCATGCCCAGGTGTATCTAAGAATGTTAAATCTTGTCCATTATGAGTAACTTGATAAGCACCAATATGTTGAGTAATTCCACCAAACTCACCATCAATAACTTTAGTTTTTCTAATAGCATCCAATAAAGTAGTTTTACCATGATCAACATGCCCCATAATTGTAATAATTGGACTTCTTGGCACTAAATCTTTTTCATCATCAACAATATCATAATTTTCAAACATTATTTCACTTGAGTCAGCTTGTTTAACAGCTTCTAAACCATACTCTAAACAAATTAATTCAACCATTTCATCAGTTAATGACGAATTAATTGTAGCCATATGCCCAAGCATAAATAATAATTTAATAATTTCGGCAGGATTCTTATCAACTTTATTAGCCAACTCATTTAAAGTTATACCTTCTTGATAATTAATCGTCCCTTGTTCTTGTACATCTTCTTTTTCAATATTAGTTGGAATATTTGAAATTAGCTGCTTTTCATTTCTTTTATTTGTTCTTTTTTTAGCCATACTATTCCTCCTTTAACTTATTTAAAATCATTTTTGCAAAATTTTCATCAGTTATCGCAAGATACATTCTACCTACCTTGCCAACTGCATGTGATAATGTTATTGAATCAACAACTTCAAGACAAGTAACATTATAATAACTTGATTTATCAAACATTTGTTTTTTAGTATTAGCACTAGCATCACTAGCAACTAAAACTAAATATGCTTGTCTAGACCTTATGCTTTCTAAAACATTTTTACCATGAGCTACCTTTCTTGCCTTTTGAGCAAGACTTAATGAATTAAGCCAACTATTCATCAGCTAAATCCAATAATTCATCATAGATATAATCCAAGTCATTTACTTGAAATTCTTTTTCAAGAACACTTCTTTTTTTAGCAAGCTCAATATTTTCTTTAGAAAGTTTTAAATAAGCACCACGCCCATTCATTTTACCACTAAGATCAATATTAACCTCTTTATCCTTATTAACTACAACACGAATTAATTCTTTTTTAGGAAATTGTTCTCTAGTAACTAAACACTTTCTTAAAGGAATTTTCTTTTGTTTCATTATCTATCGCCACCTTAATCATAATATTTATCATATTCATCATAATCGACGTCATCATAGAACTCATTTTCAAATTCTTTTTGTTTTTCTTCTTCAGCTCTAATTTCAGCAAGCTCTTCTTCAGTATAAATTGGAATAACAGGCTCTTCTTTAGGTTTTTCAACGTCTAAGAAAGTAATTTCATCTTCTTTTGATTCTTTCTTTTCAGTTTTTTCTTTTTTAATTTTAACCTTTTTATTAGGAGTTGCTTCTCTAATATCTTGAAGTAATGTTTCAATATCAACTACTGGTTTATCCTCAACTTCATCAACCTCTTCAAACTCATCTAAAGTAACCGTTGGTAATTCAACAGCAGCTTTTTGTTTTTTAGGTTTTTTATTAACAGCAGGTTTAACAACTTCTTCATCAACATCATTGTTTACATTACCATTATTTAGAATTTCAATACCTTGTTCAGTTGCATCACTTAATGATTTAATATCAATTTTAAATCCAGTTAGTCTAACAGCTAAACGAACATTTTGACCTTTTTTACCAATTGCTAATGATAATTGATCATCATCAACAACAACAATCGCTGATTTATTTTCTTCATCAAAATTAACAGAAATAACTTTAGATGGTGCAAGTGTATTAGTAATAAATACTACTGGATCCTCACTATATTCAACAATGTCAATTTTTTCATTACAAACTTCTTCAGATACAGCTTGAACACGAGTTCCTTTTGGCCCAATACATGAACCAATTGGATCAACACCTTCTTTAGTAGAATAAACAGCAATTTTTGAACGATCACCAGCTTCTCTAGCGATTGATTTGATAACAACTGTTCCATCATAAACATCTGGAACTTCAGCTTCAAATAGTCTTTTTAGAAAACCTGAATCACTTCTTGATACAACAACTTGTGCACCTTTAGCTGATTTATCAACATCAACAACATATACTTTAATCTTTGAACCAGCATATAATCTTTCATTTGGAATCTGGTTAGTAATTGGTAAAATACCACCAGTTTTACCTAAATCAATAATCGCAAAATTTGATTCAACACGATCAATAACACCAGTAATAATATCATCTTTCTTATGAACAAATTCATCATAAACCATTGTTTTTTCAACTTCTCTAATTTTTTGTCTAACTACTTGTTTAGCATGAATTGCAGCTAGCCTTCCAAATTCTTCAACATCAACAGTTGTTTCAACAATATCGCCAATTTCATAGTTTTCATTAATTTCTTTTGCTTCATCAATAAAAATCTCAGTTTCTTCATCATCTAAGTTATCAACAACAACTCTTTTTTCAACTAATTGAATATCTCCTTTATCAGGATCAATTATTACCTCAACATTTGCATCAGTATCATAATTCTTTTTATATGCTTTTTCTAATGCTTCCTTTAATGATTCCACTACTACATCTTTTGGAATCCCACGTTCTTTTTCTAAAATCTCAACAGCATTAATAAAATCTTTTGCTTTCATTAATCATTTTTCCTTTCTAAAACTTAATTGCTAATCTAGCTTTTTTTACATTTTCAAAATCAATCTTTATTTGTTTTTTAGCAGTTTTTACTAAATATTCAATAACCAAATAATTATCATCAAGTTCAATTAAATAACCTTCAACTGCATCCATACCATCTTTTGGATTAATCATTTCAATTCTAATATATTCATTAAGTGCTTCATTAAAATGTTCAATTGTTTTTAATGGCTTTTCAGCACCTGGAGATGATACTTCTAACATATACTCATCTTGAATTGGATCTAATTCATCTAAAATATCAGATATTTCTTTTGATGCATTAACAATCATTTCCAAATCTATTCCTTTTGGACTATCTAAATAAACTCTTAAATAATATTCATTACCTTCTTTAACATATTCAATATCATATAAGGTTAATTCCATTTTATTAATTGCTGGCAAAATAGCTTCTTCAATTTTATTAAGCATTTACTCACCTTCCTTAAAATATAATAAAGAGAGGTTTGCACCCCTCAGTTTTTCTATAAAATATATTATACCTTACTTTTATAATAAAGTAAAGGTTTAAGATTTTTATGGTATTTAATATATGATTAATTTATGATATTGTCTTAAGTAATAACTTTCGGAATTGTCTTAAATATTGTAACATCTTTATTAGGAGGTGTTACTCAATGAAAGGG
>JARXZD010000011.1 GCA_029893765.1 Bacilli bacterium PM5-9 | reverse complement strand
CTCCGATTGCAATTAATCCATCTGTTATGTTTTCCATATTAATTGATCTCCTAACTCATTTTTGTGAAAATTAAGATTAATGCGATTAATAGTCCATACAATGCACTTGATTCTGCTACTGCTTGTCCTATTATCAACATTGTTCTGATTTTTCCTTCTGCTTCAGGATTTCGTCCAACGGCTTGTGCTGCTCCTCCAGCTCCTACACCTTGTCCTGCTCCTGTTCCTATTCCTGTCATTACTGCTAATCCTGCTCCGATTGCAATTAATCCATCTGTTATGTTTTCCATATTCTAAACTCCCTTCTCAGCTTTTTCATCCATTTCATCAAGGTCTAATGCAAGACTTGAGAAAATCAATGTTAATAAAGTAAAGACAAAAGCTTGAATTGTTCCTGAGAACATATCAAAGTAGAAATGTAATGGTGGTCCAACAATTCCTCCTAAAAGGCTTATAATTGGTGTTCCATCAGCATTCATAGGAATAAATCCTAATAATGAATTTTGAACTGAATCCATTGCACTATAATAAACACTTAATATTAATGATCCAGACAAAATATTACCAAACAAACGCATTGACATACTTAATGGTTTTGCAACAATATCCATTAAGTTTAGTGGAAACATTACTGGAATTGGATCAAAATAAGATTTTATATGAGCACCAATACCCATATGTTTAAACTCTAAAGCATATCTAAATCCAAAGCTTATTATTACTAATGATAGTGGCACATTGTAATCTGTTGCCGGTGCTGCAACTGGTAAAAATAAACCAATCCAGTTCATTGTAAATAAAAGAATAATTAGCATTGCTGAATATGGCAAAATTGATTTACAGTGACCTTTAAATATTGAATTATACAAATTAAAGATAAATCCATAAAACACATCAACAATAATCATAAACTTAGATGGCTTTTTCATTGGATCTTGCTTATCAATATATTTTCCACCAATAACAAACAAAATACTAAGAGCAAATGCAATTCCCATAAATACCCATGTTTGTTCAGATTGAGCTTCAACATATTTATTTATTATTTCCATTAATCATACCCCCCTTTATTCCGATAATTAAAATAGACAATCTAATTGTTAAACAACCTGCAAAGGCAATTAACATAGCTTCTATACCAAAGAACTTATATGTTAATGATAAACACAACATATAAAGAAACATTCTTATAAGATAATTAATTAAATTATTTCTCACTCCTTTTTTAGTTCCACTAATATCTAAAAAAGATTGATTTAACCAAAAGCTAATATAACTAACTAGCCAGCCAACAATATAGCATGCAATTAAATCTACTCTCATAAAAATTAGTCCAACTAAAACAGAGCAAACAATTCCAATTAATACTCCCATTTTTTTTATTTCATCAATTATCACGACTTAATATCACCAACTTAATCACATTTATTACGACTAACAATATTCCAATAATAAGAGCAACTATAACTGCAAGTCCATTATTATTAAAAAACTTGTTATCTAAATACATTCCAATTAATATTGAGCCAATCATATAACCACTTATTGAAGTAAGTGAGCTAATTGTTTGTCTTAATGCTGTTTTGTTTTTTTTATTTTGTTCCAAACAAACGATCTCCAGCATCACCTAAACCAGGCATAATATAATTTTTTTCATTTAAACCTTCATCTAATGCAGCTAAAACTATTTCTACATCTGGATGTTCTTTACTTACAGCATTAATTCCTTCCATAACACCTACTAAGCAAACTAATTTAATTTTTTTAGCACCTGCTTGTTTAATCATTGTTAACGCTGCGCTTGCACTAACACCAGTTGCTAACATTGGATCAAGAACCATTACATAAGCATCTTCAATACTTTCAGGTAATTTATTAAAATACTCCTTTGCTTCAAATGTTTCTTCATCACGATAAACACCAATATGTCCAATTTTTGCTGTTGGAATTAATGATCTAATTCCATCTACCATACCCAATCCTGCTCTTAAAATTGGAACAAGTATAATATCCTCAGCTAATTTTTTTTGTGTTGTCTTAACTAAAGGTGTTTCAACCTCAACTTCCTTAGTTTCAACATCTCTAGTGATTTCATACGCCATTAATCCTGCGATCTCATCAAGATTTTGTCTGAAATCCTTGGTTGAAGTGTCCTTTCTTCTCATAATAGTTAACTTATGAGCAATTAATGGATGATTTAAAACTTTGTATCCCATCTATCTTTCCTCCTCGATTTTTGTTATTTTGTTTACTCTATTTTCATGGCGTCCACCTTCAAAATCAGCGTACAGCCAAGCGTTTACAATATTTAGCATTAATCCTTCTCCAATAACACGTTGCCCTAAAGCTAAAATGTTACTATTATTATGCTCACGTGACATTCTTGCACTATATTCATCATTACATAGTGCAGCTCTTATTCCATGACACTTATTTGCAGCAATACTAATACCAATACCTGTTCCACAAATAAGAATTCCTTTAATTTTTTCTTTAACTACTATCTCACTAACGTTTTTAGCTATGTCAGGATAATCAATACTTGATTTATCATATGCCCCAACATCTAAAACCTCATAATCTAATCCTAATAAATGATTTTTTATAATTTCTTTATATTCAAAACCACCATGATCACTACCAATTACTATTTTTTTCATGAATTATACACCTCTTCTATCTCTTCCTTAGTTATCGGCCCTTCACGTAAAATTGTTATTTTATCATTAATAATACTAAAGACCGTACTTGCTTTTTTATTTTTAGCTTCTCCTTCAACAATTACTTCAATTCTATTGCCTAATTGCTCAATAACTTCATTAGTTATTGTTGCAGCATCTCTTCCTGAAATATTTGCTGATGTAACAAACATTGGAATTTCTACTCCCTTTAAAAAATCTAATGTTTCTTTATTATTTGGAATCCTAATTCCAATAGTATCCTTTGCACCGTAGATTGAAATATCATCTTTAATTGGCAAAACTATTGTTATTTCACCTGGCATAAAAAAATCAATGACTTTTTCTATTTTGGTTGATGTAACTGCATATTTTTTTATATCTTCTTTATCATATAACATTAATGTTAGTGTTTTATTCTCTGGTCTATTTTTTGCATCGAAAATTTTCGTGTATGCTAAAAAAGAGTCATATCTAACGCCTAGTCCATACACTGTTTCTGTTGGAAAAGCCACGACTCCATCATTTTTTATTATTTCTTTTATTTTCACAATATCTTTAAACTTTAAAATTTCAGTTCTCATATAAGCTCCCCTATACAACTTAATTCTCTTGATTATAATTATACTCTTATAATTTATAAAATCAATGATTTTTAGTAGTAACAGAGCATATATTATGTGCTTTTTTACACAACTTAGACTATCTATAAATTTTTAAAATAGCTTTTTAAATATTCTATCAATTATACATTTAGCTTTTAAATTTTCATCAATATTGAAGTTATGTGTGCAGAAAAAAAATAGGTATAAACCTATTTTTTTGTAATGTTGTTTGCTTGTAATCCTTTGTCAGTTTCAACAATGTCAAATGTTACTTCTTCATTTTCTTCTAATGTTTTGTAACCATCTGAATTGATTTGGCTAAAGTGAGCAAATACTTTTTGTCCATCTTCAGCTTCAATGAAACCATAACCTTTTACAGCATTAAACCATAAAACTTTTCCGTTCATAAATGTAGTGTTTCCTTTCATTATTATTTAGAAACGGCTTTATTCCCATACATTATTCTTTTCCTAATACGCAATTATTCTTGTCATAACATCATGCAATATCGACATTTCTTAAATGTATTATAACACAATTAAATATTTATAACAATAAAAGAAAAAAAGTAATTTTTTTAACTTCAATGCCTATTTAAAGACATTATTCGAAATTGTTAAAAAAATCACATATGGACATTATAAGTTTTTTCACTAAAATCATTTATTTTAGTAATGGCTGTTCATTCTCACAAAAATATACACTACCACCTAAATAAGCTTGTTTTGTGATTTCTCCTTTGCATATTGGACAACCATTCTTATATGTTTTGCTTGATAAGATGACTTCATAACCACCAGCATCATTAAAGATATCTTTTTCAGTATTTCTACCACCTAGCTCAATCATCTTAGCAATCAATTCCATCATTACATTATATAATTCTTTTCTTTGGTCTTGATTTATTAAAGATAATTTTGTTTTAGGGTTAATTCTTGCTTTAAATAATATATCTTGCAAGACACCATTTCCAATTCCAGGAATTCTTTGCTCAGTTGCTAGTGCGGCTTTGATACTTAGTTTATCATCACAATTAGCTAACATATTACTAAAATATTCAAAAGTAAAATCATCATGACTTGGATTACTATTTAATTTACAGATTTGATAATAAAACTCATGTTCTCTACTCTCTAATGATAAATTAATTTCACCATACATTTGCACAGAAACAACTAAATAGCTTTCATCTTCAAACTCAATTAGAAGTTGGTGTTTTTTAGGCAATAATGATTTATCTTTATAGTATCTTATATTAGTACCATCTCTTAAAGTTAAAAAACTTTCATCTAACTTTAATTCAACAATACCCGCATGATTATATGCATCAATAAATTGTTTGCCCACTAACTCTTTTTCATAATCAACTTCATCATTAAAGAAAGCAAATCTATGTGGTGATTCTTTAGTGATTATTTTAACTATTTTTTTATTTAAAACATTTTCTTTTAATTGTTTAGCTAATACAATAGCTTCTGGTAATTCTATCATATTATCATCCTTAACTATTTACTTTCTTCTTTTGGAAGATATGGCTCAACATCAATATAATAATATAAATCTATATGATAAATCTTATCACTCATCACATTGAATTTTTGTGTATACATATTATTTTTATATGTGTTTTTACTTCTTGAGTGTTTCTTTGATTTAACTAAAAGATCCAATGTATCATACATAGCTTTTTCTTTTTCTTCCTTAACTTTCATGTCAGCTTCATCAACTTCAATAGCTTTTAATTTATCAACATTTTTTCTTGCGACAGCAATTTTTTTAGTTAAATTCTTTAACTCTTTACTGCTCGGTTCACTTGTTCTACTTGTAATTGTATGTCTATAATCAATTATTCTATTTATCTCATTATTAACTTCCATACTTTGTTCACTGTATTCATCCATTTTGATAATTCTATCAGTTCTTTCTCTTTCAATTGTAACAGTATTATAGATATTAAAAAAATCATCCTCAGCATTATCATACTTTTTCAATGCTTTATTACTTTTATCAACTAAACTATAATCACCATTTTTTTCTTTTTTAATAGATTGTAAATTAACTGTTCTTGTCTTTTTGATTTGTTTAACAAGCGCATTAGCACTTTTAGTAAGTTTTTGTTGAGTTTCTTGATCTGCCTCTTCTAACTCTACTTGCGAACTAGCTTTAATTAAATCATTTAATTCATTAATTCGTTGATCAAACTTTTTTTGATCAGTCATATAGATTGTTTCTGAACCTGTTTTACTATAAAAAACACTTGTTAGTGCATAATACTCTTTAATTGGTTCAACTTTTTGTGAACACGCACTTATACTTAATCCTAATACTGCAATTAAAAATACTTTAAAAAATTTCTTCATAATTATTCTCCTTATTTATTAGCTTTTTCTAAATCTTTTTTTATTTTAGTTGTTGAAATTCCTTCAGTTCTTGACATATAAATCACTTCACAATGATCCTTTAAAAAATCAAATTCTCCTGTCCAATCATCTCCGATAACAAATGTGTCAATATCTAATAACTCAACATCTTTTACTTTTTGTTCCCATGTATCTTCTGGTATTACTAAATCAACATATCTAATTGACTCTAACATCATTTTTCTTTCTTCATAAGAATGATATGATTTTTTACCTTTTAAAGCATTAAATTCATCAGTTGATAATGCAACTACAAGATAATCTCCTAATTCTTTTGCTCTTTTCAACATTCTAATATGTCCCCAATGCAATAAATCATACGTTCCATAAGTTATAATTCTTTTGAATTCCATAGTTGTCTCCTTTATTTGTTATTTAACATTATTCTTATTTTTTAATTGAAATGTTTATTTTTACTTCATTTGTTAATTCTTCAACATCTAATTCAACTAAAGCACCTGTTTTTTTAATCATTTCAGCTGCTTGTCTGATTGTATTAATTTCTAATCGATAATCAACTTTTGAAATAATTTCTTTTCTTATTGGTTTAACTTTTGTTGATGTAATATTTTCAACATACTTTTCTGTTTTATCAACATTTAAGTTATCTTTAATAATTTTATCTAATGCTTTTTCTTGGTGTTCTGTATTTGTTATTTTAAGTAATGCTCTACCATGTCTTTCAGTTATTTCTTTATTTAAAATACTTTCTTTAACTTTTTCACTTAGTCCAAGTAATCTGATTTTATTCGCAATTGTTGATTGTGATTTCCCTAAAGAAGTCGCTAACTCTTGTTGAGTATATCCATGATCATGAATTAATTTTTCATAAGCTACTGCTTCTTCAACTGCACTTAAATTTTCTCTTTGAATATTTTCAATAATCGCAACTTTTGCTGATGTTTGTTCATCATAATCATTAACGATAGCTTCAATATATTCACAATTTAATTGCTTCATTGCCCTTAATCTTCTTTCACCAGCAACTAATTCATAACGATCATTCTTTTTTCTTACAACAATTGGTTGAATTAATCCATTTGTCTTAATCGATTCTGCTAATTCACTAATATTTGCCTCATCAAAAGCTTTTCTTGGTTGATGTGGATTAGTTGTTATATCAGCTATTCTAATTTGAATTACATCTTTCTTCATTTTATCTGGATCCTCCTATAAAGGTTTCTTTTTTATTTGAGAGTAATTTCTTGGATACTTTTTATCTGTTGGTTTTACCTTCTTATATTTTAACATATATCTAGTACTATAATCACTAATTAATTGGTACTTATCCTTTGATATTAAATTTGCACCTAGTTTTTCAATTCCTAATTTTGCTTCGTCTAATTCTTCAAGAGCTTGTTTACCTTTTAATGCAACAAAATATCCATCAACTTTCACTAATGGTAAGCATAATTCAACCAAGATATTCAATCTAGCAACTGCTCTTGCTAAAACTAAATCGTATGCTTCACGATTATCTTGAGCAAATTCTTCAGCACGTTGTGATACTGCTTTAAAATTATCTAAATTTAATTCATCGGATAAAACATTTAGAAATTTAATTCTTTTATCTAAACTATCAACGATTGTAATATCTAAATCTGGATAGACAATTTTTAGAGGAACACTTGGAAATCCAGCCCCAGCACCAACATCACAAATTTTTTGATTGTTAAAATCATAAGATTGACTTACTAATAAACAATCATAAAAATGTTTTTCATATACTTCTTCTTCTTCAGTTATTGAAGTTAAGTTCATTTTTTCATTCCACTCAACTAACACTTTGAAATATTTATCAAATTGTTCTAATTGATAGCTTGTTAAATTGATATTTATTTTTTTTAATTCATCAATAAATTGTTCTTTTGTCATTTAAGGTTACCTGCTTTTATATATATTAGTAAATTTTGAATATCACTTGGGTTAATTCCCGATATTCTTGTAGCTTGTCCGATTGATACTGGTCTAATATTACTTAATTTTTGTCTTGCTTCAAGTGCAATATTTTCAACTTTATTATAGTCAATATTTTCAGGTATCAACTTGCTTTCTAATTCTTGGAATTTTAATGCTTGTTTTTTAGCTTTAGAAATATATCCATCGTATTTAATTTCTATTTCTAATTGTTTCTTAGCTGCTTCACTATAATTATAATCACCTAAATATTTTAGAATTAAATCAACACTAACCTCTGGTCTTTTTAGTAAATCTAATCCACTAACACCTTCAAATAATTTAGTTGAACCTAATTTTTCTAAATCATCATTAATTTCATGTTTAGGTGTAAATCTATTATTAGCTAATAATTCTCTTAATTCTTTAACACTAGCTTCTCTTTCTTGAAAAGCTTGATATCTTTTTTCACTTACTAATCCAGCATCATAACCTAATTGTGTCAACCTAAGTGTTGCATTATCATTACGAAGTAGTAAACGATATTCTGCTCTTGATGTTAAAAGTCGGTAAGGCTCATTTGTTCCTTTAGTAACTAAATCATCAATCATTACTCCAATATATGCTTGATCTCTTCTTAAAATTAATGGATCTTTACCTTTTAATGATAAGCTTGCATTTATACCAGCCATAAGTCCTTGTCCAGCAGCTTCTTCATAACCACTAGTCCCATTAACTTGTCCAGCAAAGAATAAGCCTTTTACTAATTTGCTTTCTAATGATGCATATAATTGAGTTGGATTAATTGCATCATATTCAATCGCATATCCATATTTTAAAATAGTACAGTTTTCTAATCCTGCTAAACTATGAATCATTTCATCTTGAACTTCATAAGGCATTGAAGTTGAAAAACCTTGAACATAAATTGAATTAAGATATCTTGACTCAGGTTCTAAAAAGATTTGATGACGATCTTTATCGCTAAATCTTACTAGTTTATCTTCAATTGAAGGACAATATCTTGGGCCTACTCCTTTAACAACTCCAGAATACATACTTGATTTATCAAGATTGCTATTGATAATATCATGTGTTCTTAAGTTTGTGTATGTTAAATAACAAGGTAATTGTTCATCAAATGATAAATACTCATTTGTAAGTTCACTAAATCCAATTGAATCTCTATTTCCATATTCTACTTGAGTTTTAGAAAAATCAACTGTATCTAATGCAACACGAGCAGGAGTACCTGTTTTTAAACGTTGTAGTTCAAAACCTAAATTTTTCAAACAATCTGATAAACCATGAATTGCTTCATATCCATCAGGTCCTTGTGATGTTACAGTTGCACTAACTAATTTACAACTCTCTAAATAAGTTCCAGATGTAATAATTAAACACTTTGTTTTAATCACTTGATCGTTTTTTGTTTTCAAACCTACAATTCTACCATCACTTACTTCTAAAGCAATAACGCTATCTTCTATAACATCTAAGTTTGCTTCACTTAAAACAACTTCTCTCATATACTCAGGGTATTTCACTTTATCCACTTGCGCACGTAATGATTGTACTGCAGGACCTTTTGTTGTATTCAACATTTTCATTTGAATATATGTATGGTCTGTTGTGATACCCATTTGTCCACCTAAAGCATCAATTTCCTTAACAACTATTCCCTTTGCCGGACCACCAATACTTGGGTTACATGGCAAATGTCCAATCGAATCAATATGGCTTGTTATTAAGGCAGTTTTATTATTCATTCTAGCTGAGGCAAGTGCTGCTTCTATACCAGCATGTCCTCCTCCTACTACAACTATATCGTACAAATCAAATCACAACTTTCTTTTTTAATAATCATAGGATAATAATACCATAAAATAGGACAAAAAAAAAGAATGACAAGTTATTAAAAAGCTAATAATTAATTAAAAACTTTCTTTATATTTCAATATTTTCAAAAAAAATAACATAAAAAAGGTAGAAATATTTCTAGTTTATAAACTAGAGTATCTCTACCAATTAATTTAATTTTTTTATTAGCACTTAAGCTTTTTCATGCCAGAATGTAACACCTTTGAAATAAGGTTGATCTTCTGCTGGCAATGCTTCAACAGTGAAGAACTCATCATCAGTACCTGCTTTTTGTCTTCTTTCAAAGTCTTTGAAAGTTAACAATGCTGGTTTAGCAATTACTAGAATACCAATAATATTAATCCATGCCATTAATCCTACTCCAACGTCTGCCGCATTCCATGCAACTGCGTTTGCACGAAGTCCGAAGAATCCTGTCATTAGTAAGAATAATATTTTTAATACCCAAGATGCAGCTTTTCTTGTACCATCACTTTGTTTTTCAAGTAATAATTCTAAGTTTGTTTCTGCATAATAGTAGTAAGCCATTAATGTTGTAAATGCAAAGAAGAATAATGCAATTGCAACGAATTTTGTTCCCCAACCATTTACTAATGTATCAATAGCCGATGGTGTGAATGAGTTAATTAATGCACTATCTCCACCCATTGTTGAATATTCAGCATAAGTTTGGAATACTCCATCAACACCAGAATAAGGGATATATGTACTAAACATACCAGTAATGATAATCATAAGTCCAGTTGCAGTACATACAAATAATGTATCAAAGTAAACTGAGAATGATTGAACTAAACCTTGTTTTGCAGGGTGAGACACCTCTGCTGCTGCTGCTGCATGAGCACCAGTACCTTGTCCAGCTTCATTAGAGAATACTCCACGTTTAACTCCCCAAAGGATAGCCATACCAAGAGATCCACCTAACACTTCATTTGCACCAAATGCTGAACTAAAGATTAATCCAAAAGTTCCTGGAACTTTATCAATATTAACAATTAGAATAATTAATGCGATTAAAATATATGCACCTGACATAAATGGTACGATAATTTCAGCTGCTTTACTAAGTGATTTAGTTCCACCAATGATAATAATAGCTAATAAGATAATTACTACAACTACTGGAATAGCTGGATTAATACCAAATGCATTATTCATTGAAACTCCAATTGAGTTAGATTGAACACCTGGAAGTAAAACACCACAAGCTAATAAAGTCGCAAACATGAATACAATTCCAACTGGTTTATAACCCATTTTGTTAAAGTAATATGCAGGTCCACCACGATATTCACCGTCAATTTCTTCTTTATATAATTGCGCTAATGTTGATTCAACAAATGCAGATCCTGCTCCAAAGAAGGCAATACACCACATCCAGAATAAAGCTCCTGGTCCCCCATAAGCGATTGCTGTTGCAACACCAACAATATTACCTGTCCCAACACGTCCAGCTACTGCTAAAGCAAAAGCTTGGAATGATGAGACACCTTGATCTGAACTACTACCACCAAATAGTAATTCAACCATTTTCTTAATCTTTCTAATTTGAAAGAATTTCATTCTAAAACTGAAATACAAACCAGCACTTAAACATAAGATAATTAATAATGGTGACCAAATAAGTCCTGCCATTGCACTTACGAAAGTATCAAAACTATTAATACTCATAATGGCATCAAATGCTGCTTGAATATCAACCCAAAACGCTTCAATAACACGCATAAAATTTTCCTCCTTTAAACTTTCATTTCTTACATTATATTTAGTTTTTTTTATATTGCAATCACTTTTACTAAAAAAAAGTTTGCATTAATATAAAATTAATTTATATTTAATTTTCAACTAACTTATTACTAACATAAATTATGCAATGTTAAAAAACGGTTAATAAAATTACTTGTGTTTTTTGTATGAAAAAAAGTAATGGAAATCCATTACTTAAATAAATTCTGATATATATAATTTTTCATCAATTTTAAATTTCTTATCATTTAATTCTCTAATCATCATAAACAATTCTTTTCTACCTTCAAGATTATTATTAGTATCTACCATAACATTAACTTTTTCAAATTGCATTTTTTCATTTAATGTTTTAATTATTTGCAGAACACTTTCCCAACTATTATAAGCACACTCGCTTATCATTAAAGTATTATCTTCAACTTGATAATAAAGATATGCTTCATTTGATAAAGCAATTTTCATTTCATCAATCTCTAACATTTTTTTCATTTCATTAAAATAAACTTCATCTCTTTTTTTATAACCATTTAAATTTTCAGTATATTTTTGATAAATACTTAACATACTTAAACTTGAATAATCAATTAATTCAATCAAATTAATTCCACTTAAATCTGCAATACTTAATTCAACACTTTTTTTATAATAAGCTTCTTTAAAATTAAAAGGTCGATAAATATTCCAATCATAAGCTTGTAAAATCATATAATTTTGTTGATAGTTTTTTCTTGCATACTCAATTACATAATTAAGTAATACTTTCATATAACCTTTTTTTCGATGTTTATTAAAAGTTGCTACCCCAACAACAAAACTAACAGATTCAATCTTATTGTTGTAAACAATATCATGTTGATTCAACTGTAAAGATGTTACAATTTCATTATCTACTTCTAAAACAAATGTTGTATCTAATACGAATGCATTATCAAAATAATAGTCAATACTTGCTTTTGAATCATGTTCTAAAAAGCACTCGTACCACAATTCTTTTAAAACTAGCAAATCACTTTTTTTAGCAAGTCTACACTTCATCTTTTCGCCTCACAGTATACTTTTCAACCAAATATTCTGGTCGATATGATAGTTTAGATTTACGAAGATTTTCTTCTCCTACATCATCTTCTGTATTAATATACTTTAAATCATCAAAAAATGTTTTAACAACTTGTTGTCTTAAAAATGGATATAAACCAACTATTGAACCATCAGCTTTTTCAACATTAATAACAGCAGTTGTATCATTAAGCTGTGTTCCAATTCCAAATCCATGAATTTCACCATCAAGATAAATTGCTAATCCCTCACAACTTAATTGCGACATGTGATTAAGAACATCAATAGTACCCGATACTTCTTGATCAATATACATATCACGCTCAGATTTATTACTATCCCATTTTTTTGTAAATTCAATGCAATCTTTTACAACATCAGGATTCCCTTCAATTATTTTAAGCTCATATCGATTTTGGTACTCTTTTAAAAAGTTATTAACATGATTTCTTTTCTTTTGTAATTTCTTACCACTATAAGTCATCATTTTTTCAACTGAATATAAATAATCAAACGAATCTCTAGCTAACTCATAAGTGAAAAAATCACCATACTCAGCTTCAATTTCATCTTTTACTTTTTTAACACAATTATGAATTATAAAAGGTAAATTATTATCTTCAAAATACTTCAATAAAAATTTAACTGCACCTTTAACATTTTCAATTACACAAATTGGATTTAATGAAAAGAACTCACCATTCAATTCACAAAAAACTATAATAAATTCTTTCGAAATATGAACACTTAGCTTATACATATTACGCCATAAATACATATTGGTAAAAGATAAGTTATGATCTTTATAATCTAATTGTAAAACATGAGATTCAATCTCATCTTTTAATGATATATCATATTTTTGTAACATCAGTATCACCCCTCTTGATTATATCACAATATAATCATTTTACTTTCTTTTATGCACTACATTGTAGACATGATTTTTTTCTAAACCATATTTTTTACTAACTTGTTTAATTGCATTTTTTTTACTAACATTCTCATTAATCATTTCATTAACCTTAATCTCTATAAAATCATCATCAATATCAATTACTTCAATATCTATATTACTATTATCCAAGCAAATAACTAATTCACCTTTTAATTGCAAATCAGCATTTAATAAATCATTTGCACTTCCATAAATATGTTCTTCATTTAATTTAGTAATTTCTCGACTAATTGATAAAGGCACATTTCCAAAAACATCACATATTAATTTCAATGTCTTACTTAAATGATGAATTGACTCATATAAAATTAAAGTATGCTTACAATTTATAAACTGTTCTAAATACTTTATTGCTTCACTTTTTTTATTTGGAACAAACCCAATAAAAGTAAATGGTTGCGTTTTAAATCCTGAGCAAATTAGAGCTGGTAGTAACGCATTTGAACCATTAATAACCACAATATTAATATTTTCATTTAATGCATTTTGAACTAAAATATAGCCTGGATCACTTATCAAAGGATATCCTGCATCACTAATTAATGCTACTTTTTTATATTCTTTAATATTTTTTATAACACTATCTAATTTATCATATTCATTATGTAAATGATAACTTTCTAATTTTTTATTTTTAATTTTTAAATGATTTAATAATTTTGAACTAACTCTAGTATCCTCACATAAAATATAATCTACTTCATTTAATACTTCTATCGTTCTTTGATTAATTTCATTTAAATTTCCAATCGGCGTAGCCACAATAAAAATAGTTACTTCATTATTTTCATTAATTTTATTCCTTTTCATTTACATCACCCAAAAACATTGTTTTTACTTCATCACTATAACTACCATCATCATTGTGCGCATATAATGGTGCTTCAATTCTCAATCCTATACCACCTTGAAATCGCCCTTCAACTAAAATCATATTAGCTTCACTTCCAACTTTAGGGTAAACCATTCTAAGTCTTTTTGGCTCAATATTATATTTTCTCATATATTCAAATATTTCTATCAAGCGATCTGGACGATGAATCAATGCAAAACGACCATTATTTTCTAAAATACGACTAGCACTTTGAATTATTTGTTCTAAATTAATCTTAATCTCATGACGAGCAATCTGCAAATATTCATTTTCGTTAAGATTACTTTTCTCACCAACTTTAAAAAAAGGTGGATTACAGATTACTATATCAACCTTTTTCTCATTTGAAACTGTATAGTTAAGAATATCTTGATGAACTATTTCAACTTGTTGTTCTAAATTATTTAATTTAATATTTTTACACGCTAATTCAAATGCTGGTTCTTGAATTTCAATTCCGACAATTTTTGCACTTGTTAACTCAGATAACATCAATGGTATTGCTGCATTGTTTGTACCAAAATCAACAATCGTTTTTGTTTTAGCAGGTATAAAAACAAAATGAGACAACAAAACACTATCCAAAGAAAAATTAAACATATCTTTTCTTTGGATAATCTTTAATCTTTTATTTTCTAATAGATAGTTTTCAACTTCTACCATTTAAGTTCATCCTTATCTACCATTTTAATAACACCTTCACGCTCAATTTTAACTTGATTTGTTAAAAGGCTTAATCCAACCACTTTATATTCATCTTTTTCATATTTTAAATGACTTCCAATTTTTGGATAATGTTCTTTTTCTTTTGTATAAGCATCATTTTCATACTTTAAACAACAAAGCAATCTTCCACATAAACCAGATATTTTCGTTGGATTTAATGAAAGCATTTGATTTTTAGCCATATTAATTGATATATTATCAAAATCTTTTAAATACCTTGAACAACATGTCTCCATACCACAAGGACCTAATCCACCAATAATTTTAGCTTTATCACGTGCACCAATTTGCTTTAATTCAATTCTTTTCTTAAATTGCCCTGCCAATACTTTCAATAGTTCTCTAAAATCAACTCTATCATCACTTACATACATAAATAATATTTTTGATTGATCAAGATTATATTCACAACTAACCAAGCTCATTTCTAAATCAGGAAAATCAGCTAAAATTTTATTAAAAAGTATCGCACCTTGCTTAGCCTTTTCAAAATTCTCTTCATAGTTTTTTAAATCACGCTTGTTAGCATGTCTAACTACTGGCATTAAATCAGCTTCAGGTATATTAACATTTTTAACATCTGTTTGTACTACATAAGCTAATTCAATCCCTCTACTTGTATCAACAACCACTTTATTATTAACTTTTACTTTAATATCATCATCACACTTAAAATAATATTCTTTTCCATGTTCTTTAAAAACGACACTAACTACCCTCATAGCATTGCTCCTTCTATTTGAATACTAAACTTATCAATTATTAATGCTTTGTTCATATTTGTTTCAAGTTGTAATCTTGAAGACAAAATAACATCCAAAGCTATATCTAAATTTTCAGTATTTTTAATTTTATTAATTATTTCTTCTTCAACATTAAAATTAGCTAGAATATCAATGTTTGTTAAACTAGTATAAAATAATTCAAAGAAAACACTTAATTCTTCTTTTTCAAAATCATTTAATAACTCATATATTGCTAAATAAAAATTACCAGTATAAATATTTCTAAATATTTTATTAGCATTTTCTTTAAAAGTAATAAAAGGTCTACCATCTAGTATCATTTTTATTTGTGCTTCATCACTAGTTATTAAAAGAGCTATATCAATATCTTTACTTGAATATTCTCCTTCTAAAATTTCTTTTATTTTAGTTTTGTCATTATATGCTAATCTAAATTTAATTGTCCTAGATATAATTGTTTCTAAAACTTTATCAACATTATTTGTAGTGAAAATAGCATAAACATTTTCATTTGGCTCTTCTAAAAATTTTAATAGAGCATTCATTACAATACTACTTGCACTTTCAATATATTTAATAACATATATCTGCTTATTAGTACTTTCTAAAGCAGTTTTAGAAAACCTTTTTTGAATTTCTAAAACATTTTCTTTTTTTAATGTTTCATCTTTTAAATCAAACTCAATAACATCTATTAAATTATTAGTCAATGTCTTTTGACAAGTATCACATTTTAAGCATGCTGGATTGTCATCACACAATAAAGACGCTATTGTATACTTTATCGCATTATCTAAAACTAAATCACTAGAGCCCTCAATCAAAATTGCTTGTGGAAATTTAGCAAGCTTTTTACAATTATTAATTTGTTGAACAAATTTACTTTGCATTTTAATAAAATTATCCATCATATCGCTCCTTTATTGCTGCGATAGTATCTTGAAAAACTTTTTCAATACTTTGAGACGCATCAATAATTTCAAATCGCTTTTTATCATTCTCAATTATTTTATGATATCCATCATACACCTCTTGATGAAATTTAACACTTTCTAAATCTAAACGGTTGATTTCTCTAACTTTACTCTTTTGAATACGTTCTAAACCAATTACTGGATCAACATCAAAAAAGATAGTTAAATCAGGTAAAACATCTTTAATCGCAAAACGATTAATACTTAAAACCTCTTCAACACCAAGATTTCTTGCAATACCTTGATATACTAACGAACTATCTAAAAAACGATCACAAATTACAATCTTGCTATCATCAAGTGCTGGTTTAATAATTTCATCAAAATGTTGTGCACGACTTGCAGCATATAACAATGCTTCTGTACTTGCTGATAATTGAACATTTTTTGGATCGAGAATTATCTCTCTTATTTGTTCAGCAATATTTGAACCACCTGGCTCTCTTGTTAAAACATACTCATAATTATTTTTATCTAAATATTTTGCTACTTTTTTAATTATGGTTGACTTTCCACTACCATCTGGTCCTTCAAAAGTAATAAAAAAACTCTTTTTCACATCTATCATTCCCTTTAATATCATTATACCTAAAAAACTTACTAAGATAAAGAAAAAAAGATATATATACACTATATCTTTTTAATCAAAACGATAGAATCGTGTCATAAAAATTAAAAGTGGAAAAGCAAGTAAGCCACCAATAAGAATTACAAACCATGAATGTAATCCAATAATACTACAAAAAATTAAAACAAATAATAATTGCAATAAAAAATTTGGAATAATTCCTAAAATATAATTTAGAGCATGGTCTATTGTAAAATGCTCATTATTAACATACATTACAGTTGAAATGTATGTTGCAATAAACCATAAAATATATCCTATTAAATAAGATGCCACTGCATCAACAAAGAATGATAAAATACTTGAAATAATTATCATTACTAATAACCAGAAAAAAGCTAAAAAGCAATAAGTAATTAATTTTTTATTTGTTATATTATAAAACAAACGATCTTTTAAAGTTGCTCTATATGAATCATATTCAATTACCTCTTCATCACGGTACACAAGAATATAATCAGCCATTTTCATTAACTCTTTTTCCTTAAATGAAAAGATAAATAATTGATTAATATAATTAATTCCAGCTCTTTTCATCTTTTCAATTTTATGTCGATGTAAACATAATTTTCCAACTACTTTTCTTGAATGTAAATCATATTCTGTACAAATAACATTGTATTTATTTCTATTAATAAATAAATCAACTAAGAATGATGGTTCACCAGTAACAATCACATCTTTTGGGTTATCTTTAACAATACCAAATCCTTCTAAATCAATTTTATGAATGTTGTTTACTTTGAATAAGTTAAGCTCACTCACTGTAATACTACTTAGTAAAATATAATAAAACTTTTCAAACATTTTTGTTGAATCAATTCTCTTTAATAAAAAATTAATTATATCAGGAAATAATACAAAGAAGTCAAATATTCTTGTCATTTTTTGTCTTATTACAAATACAAATAAATCTAAAGTAAGATATCCATCATAGATAACTCTACTAAAACTAAAAATTCTCATTTTTTCACCTCTTAAAATCCTGAATTTGAATTTGGATCAATACCATATTGTAAATAAAAATCTTTTTTAAAATCAATAAAACGATCTTCTAAAATTGCTTGTCTACTTTGTTCTACTAAATTATGTAGAAATCTAATATTGTGAATGCTTACTAACCTTTGCCCAAATTGTTCATTCGCATTAAATAAATGTCTAATATAGGCCCTTGAGTAGTTTTTACAAGCATAGCAATCGCAATTAGCATCTAATGGACTAAAATCCTCTTTATACTTTGCATTTCTAATAACAAGGCGTCCTGTTGAAGTCATCGCAGTACCATGTCGTGCAATTCTTGTTGGTAAAACACAATCAAACATATCTACTCCACGTTCAATTGCTTCTAAAATAGAAACTGGAGATCCTACTCCCATTAAATATCTTGGCTTATCTTCAGGCAAATAATCAATAGCCATATCAATCATTTTCTTATACACATCTTTTGGTTCACCAACACTTGTTCCACCAATTGAATAGCCATCAAAATCCATCTTAACTAATTCTTTTGCACAATACTCTCTTAATTCTGGATATTCGCCACCTTGAACAATACCAAACAACGCTTGATCATCGCTTCTTTTATGAGCATCTTTTCCTCTTTTTGCCCAACGCAATGTTCTTTCAGTACTATCTTTAGCATATTCATAACTTGCAGGATATGGAATACACTCATCAAAACTCATAATAATATCTGCACCTAGTTTATTTTGAACATCAATGCTAATTTCTGGTGACATGAATAATTTTGAACCATCAATATGCGATTTGAAAGTTACACCATCTTCTGTAATATTTCTTAAATCACTTAAACTAAAAACTTGAAAACCACCACTATCAGTTAGCATTGGACGATCATAATTCATAAACTTATGTAAGCCACCTGCTTTAGCAACCAAATCAGCACCAGGTCTTAGCCATAAATGATAGGTATTTGCAAGAATAACATTTGATCCTATTTCTTTCACTTCTTCTGGAGATAATGTCTTAACACTTGCCTGAGTTCCTACTGGCATAAACATTGGTGTAATACATTCACCATGCTTTGTTTTTATTTTACCAACACGAGCCTTGCTTTGTTGACATTTATGTTTTAATTCATATTGTAAATTCATTTAAAAAAACACTCTCCTTTAGCTCTTATATTATACTCAAAAATACCTCTTTTAGCAAGCACAAACAAAAAAAGCACAACCGAAGTTGTACTTTTAATATTTACTTTTTAATTAAGCTTTTTTAACTTGACTTCTAACTCCATAACCAATTGCAACAATAACAATTACAACGATCATATAAGTTAACCAAGATGAGTTAGTACCAAAAAATGAGTAAATTACATACCCTTGTCCAATGATACCAATAATTGGAGCGATAATTGATTTAACAACTCCGTATCCTTCTTTCATACCATATTTCATTGCACCAATCATTAGTAAAATAATAACTGCAGCAATTGCCATGATAGGAATATCATCAAATGAGATACCTGAGAATAAATAAGTTTCTGCACCACCAGCAGCAGCGAATGCTTGAACTGTATATAATACATACCATGCACAAACACATGTAAATGTAATCATTGCAGCTCTACCAGTTGTACCATATTTAGACTCTTCAACGAAGAATTCTGAATTAGGTAAATCTTTAGCTTGTGCTAAAGCATGTGGATATCTAAATCCAGCCATAACGTTTCCGTTTAATGTTCCTAATACTGACATAACAACACAGAATAATACGAATTTACCACCCATATCACCTAATACTGATTGTGCAGCGATGAATACGTGTCCATCTCCTTCAGCGATGATAGTTTCAGTAGGAATTAACATAGTCATACCTGTGAAGTATAATACGTAAGCAAATGTTACGATTATAGCGTTTAAAGCTAAAACTTTAGCAATATCTTTTTGTGGGTTTTCCATATCTTTTGATAAAGTTGCTACTGAAGTCCATCCATCAAATGCGAATGCCATTGATAGTAATGGAGCAGTGAATAATCCCATTTTGAATGCACCAATTCCTTCAGAAATTACACCAATATCTAATTTAGTCATACCGATAATACCGATAATAACGATTGGTAATAATTTGATGATTGTTGCAGCTGATGAGAATAAAGCTGAGAACTTAGTACTTAAATAGTTCCAAGTATATGCAGCAACGATAAAGATAAATCCTACTAATTGAGTTACTCCTGGTCCAGCATTTTCAACACCGATTAGTTGTAAAAAGAACCCAGAAGCTACAATTCCTAAAATTCCTGTTAATAATGGAATGTAAATGAAAGTTGTAAACCATCCTGTTAAGAATGCTGCTTTTTCACCAAAGCAATCTTCCATATACCCTACGATTCCACCTTCTCTTTGTGAACGAGACGCTAAAACTGACATCCCAATACCAGCAAAGATTAAAGTGAACCCTAATACAAACCACGCAACAACAGCAACACCGATATTACCTTCAGTGAATCCTAGAATGTTGTCAGCTCTGAAGAAGATCCCAGAACCGATAACCATACCAACAGCTGTTAGTAACGCTTCAGTAAATGTAATTTTTTTATTCATTACTTTTTCCTCCTTAATTTTTAATAAATTTTATATTTATTAAGACTTCCATGCATTAAGTATAACGAATGTACACATAAAAGTCAAACCCTTTTGATAAAAAGATTTTCAACGATAATATTTTTTTTACAAAATGCCTTAAAATACCTATTTTAAAGGGGTATTGTGAAAAAATAGACATTATAAAAAACCATAATTATTATCAATTTTATTTGATTTTAGTTCGTAATTTGACTAATTTTCTATTTGAAATATTTATATCATCATAATTATTAGTTATTATTTTAGCCTGTTTATTCATTATTTAGCTTAATCATTTTAAATTTAAAATGATTATATAAAAAAGAGATAACACTTGTCATCTCCAATTATTGATTATCTAAATTAATAATACTTAATCAATTTCAATTCCTAATATTTCTAAAATTCTATTCAAATCATCAGTATTTTCATAATTAACAGTTATTGATTTAGTATCTATTTTTACCTTTGTTCCAAGTTTTTCACGAAGAGATTTCTCAATTTCAATATACTCAGGACTTAATTTCTTTTCTTTAGCAATAGGCTTACTTTTATTTTTAAGTTCATTAACTAATTTTTCAGTATCTCTAACACTAAGTTTCTTATTTACAATCTCATTACTAACAATATCTAAGACATCTTCATCTAATCCAACTAATATTTTAGCATGTCCCATACTTATCTTACCACTCAAAATCAAATCTTGAATACGAGAGTTTAAAGACAATAATCTCAGTGTATTAGCAATATGAGATCTTGATTTACCCATTTTTTTAGCAACTTCTTCTTGAGTATAATTATATTTATCCATAATATTTTTTAAAGCTCTAGCTTCCTCTAAAGGATTAAGATTTTCCCTTTGAATATTTTCTAATAAGGCAATCTCCATCATTAAACGATCATCAAAATCAGTAATTAATGCTGGAATTGTTTCTAAACCTAATTTTTGTGAAGCTCGATATCTTCTTTCCCCAGCAATAATGTTATAGCCACTCGATGATTTTTTAACAATTATCGGTGTAAACATACCATGATTTTTTATTGATTCTGCTAATTCATTGATTTTAGTCTCATCAAAAACTTCACGAGGTTGATATGGATTAGGCGACACTTCATTTAAATTCAGTTGAACAACCTCTTCACTATTATAATTATTTTCTATTTCGTCAATTATTTCATTAACATCCCCACCAAGTAAGGCTTCAAGCCCTTTTCCCAAACGACTATTTTGTTTTTCCATTAGTAAGCTCCACCTCTTCTGCTAGAGATAAATAAGCAAGACTTCCTGCTGAAGCTGGGTCGTACTCATTAATTGGTAATCCCATTCCAGGCGCTTCACTTAATTTTACATTTCTAGGTATTATTGTTTTATATACTTTTTCTTTAAAATACTTTCTAACTTCTTGACTTACTTCCAAACCTAATTTAGTTCGATTATCCATCATAGTTAAAACAACGCCTTCAATTTTTAATTTTTTATTATAACGTTGTTGCACAGCTCTAATTGTTCCTAGTAATTGCGTTAACCCTTCTAAAGCATAATACTCACACTGAACTGGAATAATAACTGAATCAGCAGCACTAAGTGCATTAGTATTTAAAACGCCTAATGAAGGTGGACAATCAATAATAATATAATCAAAGTATGAGCTAACTTGGTTAAGTTGTTGCTTTAACATTTGTTCCCTACCTTTTTCTAATTTAGCAAGTTGAATATCAACACCTGCCAAATCAATGCTTGCAGGCATAATAACCAAATTTTCAAATTTAGTATTTACTAAGGCATCGCTAGCCTTTACTTCATGCATGATAACTTCATAAACAGAGTTTTCAACATTAGTTTTATCTAAACCAACACCACTTGTACTATTTCCTTGAGGATCTAAATCCACTAATAATACTTTCTTATTTTTATGTGCTAATGCAGATGCTAAATTAACACTAGTTGTTGTTTTGCCTACTCCACCTTTTTGGTTAGTGATTGCTATTATTTTTGCCATCAATCGCGCCTCTTTTCCTTTATAAACATCAATTAATATTTTAACATTTATTTAAGTTTCATTCAATCATATTCACTAGTTAGCTTTTACATATTTATTATTTACATAATTGTACTTTGTCTTACTATTATAATTATATTCATATAAGCCGTTTAATCCTTTTACATCATAAACAACTTTATAATTTATTGAGTTATCATTTTTATAAAATATTTCCTCGACAATACTTTCTTTATTTTGCTCATACAAATATTTTATCGTTTTAATATTTTTATTATCTTTTTTCAAAACAATTGTCTCTTTAATTCCACAGTTCATTAAAAGATACTTATTAGTTTTTTGACATTTGCTTTCATCATAAATAAAAGTTCTTATTTCTTTTAAAACAGGTTTATTTTTATCGTTATAATATGTTGTTTCAACTTTTTTATTAAACCATGAATCTTGTTGCAATTCAAAATAACCAACCATTTTCTTATTAGCATCTTTAGTATCAATGTTAACCTTTTTAACATCAGCTATTTGATCAATTTTAATTTGATATGTTTTTGTTGTTGTACCAACATAATATGTAACTTTGACATTACCAGTTGCTTTTGCAAGAAAACGATACTCATTATCTTTTAATTTAGTAATCTCTAAAATATCTTTATCCACTTTAAATTGTTCAAAGTTTCCAATCGTTTTAACAAGTGCTGCATCCATAATATTCATTTTTGCCGGAAGTTTTACTTGAATTGGTATTACATTAACATTTATTACTTTTTTTATTTTTTTATTATCAACACTATTGATTGTTATTTTAGTACTACCTTTTTTTAATGCTATTACTTCTCCTGTTAAAGAAACATTTAATACTTTCTCATTATCTTTATCCTTAACAAATTTAACCTGATTAAATGTTGCATCACTTGGTTCAATAGTATATTTTATTTGATACCTATCTCCTTCAATCAGTGTTAAATTATCCGTTGTTATATTAATCGCATTAACTCTATTAATTGCCTTAACAACAACTTTAATTCTTTTCTTTACAAAGCTCATACTTTCAGTTTTAGGATTATACACTTTTATTTTACTACTAACATTAATATATGTTTCACCAATTTTATTCCCACTGATAACTCCCATATTATCTACACTAGCAATCGTAAAATCATCAGAGTAATAATCTAAATCAGAATCAAATGGTAAATCAAGCACTGGTTTAGTAATAAAAGTTGTTTCTACTTTACTAGTTCCATTTAGTGGTACTTCAATTTCAGGTTCTAATAACATATCTTTTATTTCAACAAGATTATCACCATACTCAATTTGAACTTTACCTGTAATATTACTATTTTTAGTATTATCTGCCATTCTATTTTCATAGTCTATTTCTAAACTATTTTCTCTTTTTAATTTTGTGATTTTACATTTTCTATCATTATCACAAATATTTTTACCTTCATACTTTAATTCAATTATTTCACTTTTTACTCCTTCAAGTGGATTATAAAATTCTATTTCACCATTGCTAGAATGTAATGTTAATTCTATTACTTGATTATTAGCCTCAAGGCTATCTTCATCTTTTATATTTAAATAAGAGAAATCACTAATTTCATTATTACTTAAATACAATTTATCAAATTTTTGATTATTTTGTATTGGACTTAAATCACTTATTGAATTACTTGCTAAAGATAAAATTTTTAAGTTTTTTAAATCTTTTAAATAATAAATTGTTTTTATATCATTTCCATCTAAATATAACTTTTTAACATTTGTTAGATAACTTAGTGATGAAATGTCATAAATTTTGTTTCTTGATAAATTAAGTGTCTCAAGATTATTTAAATTTACTAAGGCATCTAAGTTTGTAATATTATTGTTTTCTAAATCTAAATTATTTAATTTATTTAAAATACTTAAAGGTCTAATATTTTTTATATTTGAATTAGTTATTTTTAGTGATGTTAATTCACTTAGATTATTTAATGGTTCGATATCAGTTACATTTGTATTATTTATTGAGATAGTTTTCAATGATGTTAAATATTGAAGCCCCTCAATATTATTAATTGCAGCATTTGAAATAACCAAATTATCTCCAATAATTCTATTTAAATCATCTTGTGTTACTTTGGCATCATCAATTAGCTCAGTTGTTGTACGACTAAGCTCATATCTTAAATTTTCATCTGGAATTACTTGGCAAACTAATAATTCCTTATTTCCATTCTCTGGCCATTCACTACCGTGTTTCCATTCATGGTTATATCCAGTATATTTTAAACATTTTGCATTACCATCATTATTTGATAATATTATAGGAATAAATAAAAGCAATAAGCTAATTGCACTAGAAAATATTCGTTTTTTCATTTCTATTCCCCCTTTTTTTGTACCTTATATGATAACATGTTTTACTGTTAAAATAAAGTAAAAGCACTGTAAAATTTCACTGCCTAAAAAATGAAAATAAATAATATTTTATAACTTTTTTCAAAAAAATAAGTCAACAATTATTTAGTTCATACTTTTAAAACGAAATTTATTTTTTTGTCAAACAAAAAACCAACTCACTAAATATGAATTGGTTATTTTTTAAAATTATAATCTCATTCCACCATTAACACTTAAAACATGCCCTGTAACATAAGATGATTCATCGCTTGCTAAAAATAAAGCTGCATTAGCAATCTCTTTTGGTTCACCAAGACGTTTTAACATAGTCATTGCTGCAAAACTATCTAATAAATCTTGAGGAACTGTTTTTAAAATATCAGTCATAACATATCCAGGTGCAATAGCATTAACTCTTACTTGTTCACCTTTACGAGCAAATTCTTTTGCCCATGTTTTTGATAAACCAATAACTCCTGCTTTAGTTGCAGAATAGTTTGCTTGCCCAATATTTCCATACTCTCCAACAACTGAAGAAATATTAATAATAGAACCTTGCTTGTTAGCAACCATTTGAGGACCAACATGTCTTGTTAAATTAAAGACACCTTTCAAGTTAACATCAATAACTAAATCCCACATTTCATCAGTCATTTTTGCTGTTAAACCATCTCTAGTTATTCCCGCATTATTTACAAGAATATCAATTTTACCATATTTTTCCATTATCTTATCAAAAGTATCTTTACATCCTTCAACATCAGTAACATTTAAAATCATTCCCTCAACGTTTGGATCTGAATAATCAATCTCACTCATATCGCATGCTACAACTTTAGCACCTTCTTTTGCAAATAATAAAGCTATTTCTTTCCCGATTCCATTTGCAGCTCCTGTTACTAAAGCCACTTTATTTTCTAATCTCATAGTCAACTTCCTTTCAATTTAATAAAAGCAAAGGATTACTCCTCTGCTTTAATTGTATTACTATTTTTCAGTATTTTCAACTAAAATTGCAATACCCATTCCTCCACCAATACAAAGAGAGGCAATACCATATTTTTTATTTAATCTTTTCATTTGATGAACTAATGTTGTTATAATACGAGCTCCACTTGCACCCACTGGATGACCTAAAGCAATCGCACCACCACAATAGTTTGTTTTATCTAAAATTGATTTTTCATCAACATTAAACATTTTTGACATTTCTTTTGCAACACCAAGAGATTGGGCAGCAAAAGCTTCATTTAATTCAAAAATATCAATATCATCAATAGTTAAATCTGTTTTTGCTAATAATTTTTTAATAGCATAAGCTGGCCCTAACCCCATAACCTTAGGGTCAATTCCTGCCTGAGCACAAGCAATAATTTTTGCCATTGGTTTAAAGTTGTATTTTTCAACCATTTCATCATTTGCAATTATCGCATAAGCTGCTCCATCATTAATTCCACTAGCATTTCCAGCTGTAACTGTTCCATCTTTTTCAAAAACAGGTGCTAAATTAGCTAATTTTTCTAATGATGTTTCTTTTGGATGTTCATCAGTATCAAAAATTATTTCTTGACGACGATTTTTGATTGTAATTGGAACAATCTCATCTTTGAAATATCCTTTTTCGATTGCATTTAAAGCTTTTTGTTGTGATTCTAATGAAAACTCATCTTGCATTTCACGAGTAATGCCACATCTTTTCGCAACATTTTCAGCAGTTACACCCATATGAATTCCATTATAGGCATCTGTTAAAGCATCAAAAACCAAAGTATCAACCGCTGTTGTATCACCTAATCTTAATCCAGCACGAGCTCCTGGAATAGCATATGGTGCTAAACTCATATTTTCAGTTCCACCAGCAATAATTAATTTAGCTTCTTCTCCTTTAATTAACCCAAAAGCATTGTTGATGCTTTTAACACCTGATCCACATACCATGCTTACTGTATGACCGCAAACTGATTCAGCTAATCCTGATTTAATTGCTACTTGTCGTCCAACACCTTGTCCTGCTGCTGCAGGTAAAGCATTTCCTGATATTACTTCATCAATATCTTCACTTTTAATATTATGTTTTTTTACTAACTCAGCTACGACACTTGCTCCTAAATCAGCCACATGGACTTTCGATAAACTTTTGCCTAATGAACCAATAGCTGTTCTTTTAGCATCTACAATGTATACATTCATTCTTATTTAATACCTCTTTCTACCATCTCATTCACGATATAACTTGCTACATCATCAGCAAATTTTCCTGGACCAAATCCAGCATCATATCCTAATTCTTTTGCAAGTTCATGGCTCACACGTGGCCCACCACAACATAAGATTACTTTATCTCTTAAATTACTTGCTTCTAACAATTCAATTAAATTTGTCATATTTTCAATATGAACGTCTTTTTGTGTTACTGTTTGACTAACAAGTAAAACATCAGCATTCAATTCAATTGCTTTAGCAATGAATTCTTCGTTTTCAACTTGACTACCTAAGTTATAAGCATCAATCATATCATAACGCTCTAAACCATAGTGCCCAGCAAAACCTTTCATATTCATAATTGCATCAATACCTACTGTATGTGCATCTGTTCCAGTTGAAGCTCCAACTACAACAATTTTACGTTTAATATGTTCTTTAATGAAATCATCTGTTTCATGCATATCCATAACATCAGTTTCAACTTCAACAACTTTAATATCATCATAGTTGATACCTTTTTTCATTTCACCATATACTACATAGAAAGTAAATCCTTCATCTAATGCATGTGCATACGGCACTAATGGGTTTTCAAGTCCCATATTTTTAGCTACTAATTTTGCAGCCTCAATACCTTTTTGGTCATTGTTAACTGGTAATGAAAAAGATAGTTGTACTTTTCCATCATTCATTGTATCTCCATAAGGTAAAACATTTTTTGGATCAAATTGTGACATGACTAGTACACTCCTTTCATTAACTCAATAAATGGATTGAAATATGTCTCATCTTTTGCAACAACGCCAGATAATCCTTTACCACCATCAATTGGTCTTTTAACATTCGCAAAAATTCCTTTTTCTAAAGCATTAAATAATCCATAACTATCAATTTCTTCTAATAGTTCAACAGCATTTTTTAATACTTCAGCACATCTTTTTTCCATAATACCATCTTTTTTATATTCAATTTCACTACCTAAATCTTCCATTGCATCAAAGATATATTGTGCATTTTCAATAGATAAATAACGATCTGAAATAAATGGTGTATGAATAGCTTCTGTTAACATTCCAAGTAAATGAAGTTTTTGTCCAGTCATGATTGTAACCATGTTGAATAAAGCATCTTGTACTTGACCTTTAAAGATATTACCAGTCATAAATTTAGTAGGTGGCATATATTTTAAAGGAGCTTTAGGGAATATTTGACGAACCATTTGAGCTTGAGCTAATTCTAATACAAAACTATTTTTTGTATCTGGATCAATTTCAAAAGCATGACCTAATCCCATTTGTTCTTCTCTCATACCAGCATTTAAAGCAAATTGCTCATTAATAAATTGTGAAGCAAGAACTGTATGAGCTTCTTCAACTGCATCAGCAGTAGTTAAATAGTTATCTTCACCAGTATTAATAATTACACCCGCAAATCCATTGATAATACGAGAGAAATATTGGTCAACGATTGTTCTTTTCATATTAATATCTCTAAATAAGATACCATATAATGCATCATTTAACATAACATCTAATCTTTCAAAAGCACCCATTGCAGCAATCTCAGGCATACATAATCCTGAACAGTAGTTACAAATTCTAATATAACGACCTTGTTCTGCACCAACTTCATCTAATGCTTTACGCATAATTTTAAAGTTTTCTTGAGTTGCATAAGTTCCACCAAAACCTTCAGTCGTAGGTCCATAAGGAACATAATCTAATAATGATTGTCCAGTTGTTCTAATAACTGCAATAATATCAGCACCTTGACGAGCAGCAGCCTTAGCTTGAACAATATCTTCATAGATATTTCCTGTTGCAACAATTACATATAAATATGGCCCAGTTTTATCACCATATTTATTTAAATAATTCGTTCTTGTTTCTCTATTTTCAGCAATTTTAGCTACTGTAGCTTTTGCCTCTTTATTAACAACTTCAACAATTTCATTGTAGCTTGCCATTGGTAATTCACAAATGTTTAATTCACCTTTAGCAACTTTTTCAGCAATTTCTTGTGCACTTAATCCTTCTTGAATTATTGCATTTCCTAAATATAAGCATACACCTTGGCTTAATTTATTATTTTCCACTAAGTGATCAACTAAAATATTTGGATATGGAACTTCCATCTCATCAACACCATCAATACCTAATAAACGACAAATCGTTCTTTCAGTAGCGACAGTTGTATTAGTATCTACAAATCCTTGAACATCATCAGCAATCTTTTTTGAAACACTACGTGCTTTATCAACTAATGTTGTATCAATATCAATTTTGCCCATTGTTTGTCTCCTTTTCATATTCTTTTTCTATAATATTTTTTAACTCTCTATTTAAATTCAAAAAATTCATTACTTTAAACGCATCGTTTGGTACCTTTGTCTTGTTGTCAACTTTCATTAGTGAATAATCCATTACCTTCAAAATATCATCACTCGATAATTCAGTTTCTTGAACATTGCTTAATCCAGCAACCTGATAATGGTTATAATCAATATCCAAATCTAAATCAAGATGTGTTGATAAAATCGAGTAAATATTTTGAGTTTGTAAATATTTACATAATCCAACAACAATCATTTTTGCTTCAATTGGATTAGTACCTCTTGCAAATTCATCTAAAACAATTAAACCATGTTTTTCTTTAATAAATTCTAGTGATTCATTTAAGACAGCAACTTCTTTACCAAATGAACTTAAACTATTTTCAACATCCTGTAATTCATCAGATATATATACAATATAATCAACAATTGGTAACTTTGCTTCTTGCGCAAATGGATAAATTCCATACTGAAAGCACAAAACATTTAAAATAATATTTTTTAAGGTAACTGACTTACCAGACATATTAGAACCAGTTATAAGTTGAACCTTTTTTTCAAGTTCAATATTTAAAGGTATATAATTATACCCTTTTTCAGTTACAACTTCTCTTACATACGGACTATAACTATTTTTTAAAACCATCTTATCAGCAATCATCGGTTTATCTAATCCATATCGATTAGCCAACTTTGCTTTTGCAATCAATAAATCTAAATAAGCAATTTGTTTAGTCGTAGCAATCAATTCATCTTGATATTTAGCAATAAAATTAGTTATATCATATTTAACTTTTTGTTCTTCTTCTTTTATTTTATCTTTTAATATTTCTTTTTGTTCATCACTCTCTTTTTGCTTTGCACGTAACTCTTTTAACTCTTGAGAATATTCATCGTACAAACTAAAGAAAGGCATTTTAGAATTATCCAAATCTAAGTATTCAAATAATTTTGAAAAATCATTAAAACAGTAAACATCAATAACATTATTTATTTCACTAAAACATTTATTTAAATTCATTACATTATAAACAAATTTTTTGATTTCAAAAATCTCTACTTCATCTAAGCAAATCAAGTCAAGCCCATTTAAAATAAGATCAATATTTTTTATTCTTGAAAAGTATACTTCACTTTCCTTAATTACTCTATCATATTTATTAAGATACTCTTTTGTAGTTTCAATTTTATCAAACTCGATCTCTAGCGTTTTAGCATCTTCAAAAGCCTTTTGCGTATTTAAAAGTTCTTGACCATAGACACTTAAAACATTAAGTTGTTTTAAAACAAACTCAAAACCAATTTCACTACGCTGTTTTTGATTTAAAAATGCCACCATTTACTAGTTACCCCCTACAAAATCATATACTAATTTATCAGTTTGGCTTGCTACTTTAGCAACCACTTCTTTTGAATCAAATTGTCTATATAAACTATTTGGATTCATTGAAATTGCACAAACATTTATTTCATCAATAACTCTTATATCAATATTAGCTTTCTTCAACTGATTAAATGTTTCTTCTTTAACAAATACACTTGTACCATTCTTTACAACAACACACAATGCATCAATTTGACTTCTTGTTTTAATCAACTGCAATGCTAGTTTATCAGTAAGTGGTCCATTAATCAATAAGTATTTGCTATCTTTATCTAAGTTTTTTGCAATTATAACTTCTTGATTAATCGCTGTTAATGCTTCAATGTTTTTAATTGAATTATCCTTATTAACAATTGTAATTGCATCATTAAAGTTTTCAACAACTAATTCACAATCAATTTTATCAATTCTTTTCAATGATAGTAACTGTAGTGAATACAATGTTTGCTTAGCTACTTCATTAATGTCATCACTTAAAGTCATTCCACTACAAAGAATTGTACGATCACAAACACTTGGATCACTAAAAGTTTTTCTATTCAATGCTCCATCAACTAAAACCAATCCATTTCCTAATTCTTTAAGAAGTCTTATTACCTCTTTTAATTGCGAATTATAAGATGGACCAGCCAATTCAATTAAACCATCTTCTAAACATTTAACGATAATAATTTCACCCAAAGGTGTATTAAATCCTGTTGTTTCTAATATTTCAAAACGAATATCACTACTTAAAACACATTTTTTTGCAGTTGCAAGTAAAGTGCCTTTTTTAACAAAAATTGTTGGCTTTCCAGTCCCGAAAACTAAATCCGTTTCTTCACCATCATAACCAATTGATGTTAACATCACATTTTCGTAATTAAGTAGCTTAAGGACTGAGTTAAGCGTTGTCGTTTTCCCAGCATTTTTACTCAGTCCAATTATAGCTATTGAATCAAAACTTCTTAATTCACTAATAAAATTAGTGATCGTGTCTTTCATTTCTTTCAAGTCCTACTGGTTCAATAGTTGCTTCTTCACCATTTAATAAACCAGCAACCCCAACTTTATGAGTTTTAACTTCTCCTGAAATTGGAGTTGGCTCATAATTTGTTGGTTCATAATAAGTTGTAATAACACCTTCATAGTTTCTTAATACAACTTTACCAGGAGCTTGTGAAATAATGTATTGTGGCATAACTGGAATTTTACCTCCACCACCAGGAGCATCAACAACGAATGTTGGAACACATAATCCTGATGTATGTCCTCTTAATCCTTCAATAATTTCAATACCTTTTGATACAGGTGTTCTGAAATGCTCTAATCCATTACTTAAATCACATTGGTAAATGTAATATGGACGAACACGAATTTTAACTAAATCATTAACTAATTTTCTCATAATGTGAACACTATCATTAACACCAGCTAATAATACTGATTGATTTCCAATTGGACATCCAGCATCAGCAATCATATCACATGCTTTTTTACTTTCTGGAGTAATTTCATGTGGATGATTAAAGTGTGTATTAAACCAAACTGGTTGATATTTTTTCAAGATTTCACATAATTTTGGTGTGATTCTTTGTGGTAATACAACAGGTACTCTTGATCCAATACGAACGATTTCAACGTGATCAATTTCGCTTAATCTTTTTAAGATTGATTCTAAAACTTCATCATTAATTAATAAAGCATCTCCACCTGATAAAACAACATCTCTAATTACAGGTGTATTTTTAATATACTCAATTGCTTTATCAATTTGAGTCATTGGTAATTCACTATCGTTTTGACCAGCAAATCTTCTTCTTGTACAATGACGACAATACATAGAGCATTGGTCAGTTACTAATAATAAAGCACGGTCTGGATAACGATGAGTTAATCCTGGAGTTGGACTATCAACATCTTCATGAAGTGGATCATCTAAATCTGCTTCAGAAACATGTAATTCTTTTGATAATGGTACAGCTTGTTTACGAACTGGATCATGTGGATCACTTGGGTTAATTAAAGAAATATAATAAGGTGTAATTGCCATTCTTAATGATTCAAGTGTTTTTTTAGCACCTTCTAATTCTTCTGGAGTTAAATCTACATATTGTTCTAATTGTTCTACTGTTTCAATACGGTTTTGTACTTGCCATTTCCAATCGTTCCATTGCTCGTCAGTTACGTTTGGATATAATTCTTTTCTTCTACTGTAAGTATTCATTTTTTAATCCTCCTAAATTTTATAAATATTTTTCTTCAAAAATATCTCTTAATACTTTTGATTCTCTTAATGCATCTAATGTAATTTTCGCATGATTTTTTGTATAACCATTACCAATTATCATAGTTACATCTTTACCAACACCTTCAGCCCCTAAAGCTGCTTTTGTAAAGCTAGTAGCCATTGAGAAGAAGTAAACAATTCCTCCATCTTTTACTGGTAAAATTGAAGCCATTTCAGTATTCATAACGTTAACACAGTTAATACATACATCTACTTCTTCTCCACCAGTTGCTTCTTTAACTTTATCTAATACTTCGATTGCATTTGTTGCATCTCCAACAATTACGTGATCGCAGAATCCTGTTTTTTCTAACATTTCACGATCTGATTCTAAATTAATGAATCCAATAACTTTTCCTTCTGCTCCAACAGATTTTTTAGCTTCATAGCAACACATAACACCACTTTTACCTGCAGCTCCTAAAATTAAAACGCTTTGTCCTTTAGTAGCAAGTTTTTGTGCTTGAGCTGGCGCTCCAGCAACATCAAGTGCAGCTAATGCTAATGTTTCGCTCATATCACTTGGTAATACTGCATAAATTCCTGATTCAAATAAAATAGCTTGTCCTTCAATTTCAACACGATCAATATCCATATGGATTTTTTTGATTTTCTCAATTTTTAATGGTGTTAAAGATAAAGAAACTAATGTTGCAATTTTATCTCCAACTTTTAAATCAGTTTTTCCTTCTAATGCAGGTCCAATTTCTTTAATAATACCGATTAACATTCCACCTGAGCCAGTAACTGGGTTTTGTTGTTTACCTTTTTCAGCAACAATTTCCATAATTCTGTTTCCGATTTTTGCCTCATCATGCCCTTGTTCATCAGCAATTTGAGTGAATGATGCAGAGTCAATATTAAGTGCAAGAACATCAATTAAAATTTCATTGTCATAAATGTTCATGTCATTATCAACTTTTGCAGCTGGTTGTGGTAATACACCTTTTGGTTCAATTACACGGTGTGTTCCATACTTGTTTCCTTGTTTCATTTTTTTTCCTTCTTTCTATAATTTTAAAATCTTTTAATATCTTCAGCTAATTTAACATCAGCTTCTGTCAATTCTAATACTTCTTCAACACTTGATTCTTCAGCTACTTCTGTTAGCAATAAATAATTATCTTTTACTTCAAATACTGCTAATTCTGTAACTATCATATCAGCACTTTTACATCCAGTAATTGGTAATGTACATTTTTTTAGAATTTTTGGAGCACCTTTTGAAGTATGAGTAGTTGATACAATTACTCTCTTTGCACCAGTAACTAAATCCATTGCTCCACCCATTCCTGGAACTAATTTTCCTGGAATCATGTAGTTAGCAATATTTCCTTCTTGGTCAACTTCTAAAGTTCCTAATACTGTTGCATCAACATGTCCACCTCTAATTAAGGCAAATGAATAACTGCTATCAAAGAAAGCACCATACTCATCAACATCAACATATTGCCCACCAGCATTAGTAATATTTAAGTCAGGCTCTTTACCATCTAAACCAATTAATCCAACCATACCATTTTCTGATTGTAAAACAACACTAACATCCTCAGGAAGATAATTAGCAACTAATGTTGGCATCCCAATTCCTAGATTAACTAATTGACCATCTTGTAACTCTTGAGCAACACGCTTAACGATTTTTTCTTTTACATCCATCTTAATGTTCCTCCTTAATTACATAATCAACAACAACATGTGGAATAGTAACATCATCTTGATTAATGTGCTCTACTATTTCATCTGCTTCAACCATAACTTTTTCACCAGCTAATGCCATTAGTGGATTAAAATTAAGTGTTGTTCCTAATAATCTTGAATTCCCAACTGTATCAGCAACATTTGCTTTTACAATTGATAAATCTGCTTTAAAAGCTTCTTCTAAAAGGTATTTTTTCCCTTTTATCTCTAAAACTTGTTTTCCTTCTTCAACTAAAGTACCTAATCCTGTTGGTGTTAAAACACCACCAAGTCCACTTCCACCAGCTCTAATTTGCTCAGCTAAAGTTCCTTGTGGTACTAAAACAATTTCCATTCTTCCATCATTCATCATTGCTTGAGCTTCTGGATTTAAACCAATATGAGATGTGTATAATTTTTTACATTGACCCTTAGCAATTATACGACCAATCCCGCGATCAGGAAACCCTGCATCATTACAATACATTGTTAAATCCTTAATACCAGATTCAATAATCATATCAACAATCGTTTCTGGTGTTCCACATGCCATGAATCCACCAACCATAATACTCATGCCATCATGAAGATGATCTTTTAATGATTCCTTGCTTACAACTTTTGTTTTCATATTATTTCAACCCCAAAATTTCTCTTGCTTCATCTGAAGTTGCTACTTCTCTTCCTAATAATTTAGCAAGTTGAACAACTTTGTTAACAAGCTCTGCATTTGATTTAGCTAATACTCCTTTTTCAAGATAAACATTATCTTCAAATCCAACTCTTACATGTCCACCCATTACAATAGTCATTGCAGCAAGCGGGAATTCATGACGTCCAATTCCAGCAGCTGTCCAAGTACTATTGCTTGGAATAGATTCAACCATAAATAATAAGTCACGTGGTGTTGCACTAATTCCACCATTTACACCCATTACAAAGTCAAAATGTAGGTTTTCATCTTTAATTAAACCTTTTTTCTGAAGTCTTAAAGCCATATCAATCATACCTTTATCAAAAACTTCACATTCTGGTTTAACACCATGTTCTGCCATTTTAGCAGCAAATTCAATAATCATATTTTCAGTGTTTTCAAAGATTTCATCACCACCAAAGTTACATGTTCCACAATCAAGTGTTGCCATTTCTGGGTTTAAAGTAACTGGTTGTAATCTCTCTTCACTAGACATTCCAACAGCACCACCTGTTGAAGGTTGCACAATAACATTTGGACATACTTCTTTAATTGCTTTCATACATTCTTCATAACGTGCTTTACTTTGTGTTGGAGTTCCATCATCTTCTCTAACATGTAAATGAATAATCGCAGCACCAGCTTCATGAGCAGCTTTTGCTTCAGCAGCTATTTCAGCTACTGTGTATGGAGTTGCTGGATTATGTTCTTTTGTTACTTCAGCACCACATATTGCAGCAGTAATAATTAATTTACTCATAACGTTTTTTCTCCTTTGGCACTAAACATACACCTGTTGCTTTACAAACAACAATTGGCTCTTCTAAAAACTCAGCTGCACTATCATTAATATCAGTTCTTGGTTGAATTACTTTACGTGCTTCAAAAGTCATTGTACGAGAAGTATTTCCTTCTTTTTCAATATATCCATAAGCTTCAATGTAATCTCCTGCATAAACTGGAGCAGTAAATTCAACATCTTTATATGCTACAAATAGCCCTTCATCTCCATCTCTTTTGATTAAAAGCTCAGTTGCTACATCTCCAAATAATCCCAACATTCTTGCACCATCTACAAGGTTTCCACCATAGTGTGCATCATGGCTTGACATTCTTAGTCTAATTAATGATTCAATTTTTTTCATTTAATTATCCCCTTTCTTATATTTAAACAAAAAGACGCTCTAAATATACCATGGTATATTTAATAGCGCCCCATATATTAATATGAGAGTCTATGAATAGTGTATTCATAAACCAAGAAAAAGCTCGTAGCTAAACTTTCCTTTCGGCAACGATCCCCTTCAATACTAGTAACTAGCAGCTACACTAACTAATATCTACCCGAATCAATTGCGCCTCTATTAAGTTATCAATTTTTCAACAATTTTATTATACCACAACTATTTTATTTCTAAAAACTGTTTCTCTAACTCTGGTAAAACTTCAAATAAATCTCCAACAATTCCAACATGTGCAACATCGAAAATTGGTGCATATTTATCTTTGTTTATTGCAATGATGAAGTCTGCTTTATCCATACCAGCAGTATGTTGAACAGCCCCTGAGATTCCACAAGCAATATATACAAGAGGACGAATTGTTTTACCTGTTTGACCAACTTGTTTTGCTTTTTCAATCCAACCAGCATCTACAGATGCACGGCTTCCAGCAACTACTCCATCAATACTTTTAGCAACTTTTTCTAATAGTTCAAAACCTTCAGGTCCACCAACACCACGTCCACCAGAAATAACAATCTCAGCTTTTGTGATATCAACACCTTCAGCAACTTTCTTAACTATATCTAAGATATCTACATTAATGTCATTTTTATCTAATTTTGCATCAAATTTTACGATTTCTCCTTGACGCGATTCATCTTTTTCGTTTTTCACTAATACACCAGGTCTAATTGTCGCCATTTGTGGACGATGATCAGGACAAATAATTGTTCCGAATAAGTTACCACCAAATGCTGGACGAGTTACCCACAATAATTTTGTTCCTTCATCTTCTGGATCAACTTCAATTACAGTAGCATCTGCCGTTAAACCTGTTTTACATCTTGCAGCAACTCTTGGTCCTAAATCACGACCTAAACTTGTTGCTCCAATGAACATTCCATCTGGTTTATATTCTTGAATAATTCCAGCAACAGCTTTTGTATATGCTTCTGGAACATACACTTTTAATAATTCATCATCAACAACGATAACTTTATCACAACCATATGCGATTGCTTCTTTTGCTAGATTATCTACATTGTGCCCTAATAAAAGACCTACAACTTTATAACCGTCTGTTCTTTTTACTAATCTTGTTGCTTCACCAATTAATTCATAAGCAACATCCATGATTTTTCCATCTCTTTGTTCAATGAAGACAAAGTAATCTCTTGCTAAATCAATATCATACATTACTTTTTCCTCCTATATTAAATTTCTACTAGCTAATTCTTTTGTAATTAAAGCTGCTGCTTCTTGAGCAGTACCTTCAAATAAATCAGCTTTTTCAGTAGCTTCTTTTGTAAATGTTTTTCTAACTTTTGTTGGTGATCCTTTTAAACCAATGTTTGCAACATCAACTTCGATATCATCTAATGTCCAAACTTTTACTTCTTTTTCAAAAGCATCAACAATTCCATTTGTACTCATATAGCGAGGTTTATTCATCTCAGTTAATGTTGTTAATAAGCATGGGAATTCAGCTTTAATAACATGATAACCATCTTCATATTGACGATGAACTGTAATGTCTTTTTCAGTATATTCAACCACTTCTTCAACATAAGTAATATGAGGAATATTTAGTTTTTCAGCAGTTTGTGGACCTACTTGTGCTGTATCACCATCAATTGCTTGACGTCCTGCAATAATTAAATCAAAATCAAGTTTGTTTAATACTCCGGCAATTGTTGAAGATGTTGCCCAAGTATCCGCTCCAGCAAAACGACCATCACTTACTAAAATTGCTTCATCAGCACCCATTGCTAAAGCTTCTCTTAACATACTATCCGCTTGAGGAGGACCCATAGTTACAACTGTAACATGTGCTCCACTAGCATCTTTGATTTTTAATGCTTCTTCTAATCCAGCTCTATCATCTGGATTCATTATACTTTTTACCCCATCACGAATTAAAGTTCCTGTTTCAAAGTTTACTTTAATCTCAGTTGTGTCAGGTACTTGTTTAATTAATACAACTATGTTCATTAACTGTTCCTCCTACTTATTTAAAAGATGTGCTGAAATTACCATTCTTTGAACCTCTGAAGTTCCTTCATAGATTTCTGTAATTTTTGCATCTCTCATCATTCTTTCAACTGGATACTCTCTTGTATAACCATAACCACCAAATAATTGAACTGCTTTAGTAGTTACTTCCATAGCAGTTTCTGAAGCAAATAATTTTGCCATAGCTGCTTCATTTGAATATGGTAATTTTTGAGCTTTACAACTTGCTGCACGATAAACTAATAATCTTGCTGCATCAGTTTTTGTTTGCATATCAGCTAATTGGAATTGAGTATTTTGGAATGCACTTATTGGACGATTAAATTGTTTACGTTCTTTAACATAAGCAACTGTTTCATCAATAGCACCTTGAGCAATACCTAACCCTTGAGCTGCAATACCAATACGACCACCATCAAGTGTTTGCATTGCTACTTTAAATCCTTGTCCAACTTTTCCTAGTAATTGATCTTTTGGAATACGGCAATCTTTCATAATTAATTCAGTTGTAGAAGATCCTCTAATTCCTAATTTCAATTCTTTTTTACCAATTGAAAATCCTGGATTGTCAGCTTCAACAATAAATGCAGAGATTCCACGAGTTCCTTTTGATTTATCAGTCATTGCAATGATGATATAAATATCAGCATATCCACCATTTGTAATAAATATTTTTGAACCATTTAATACATATTCATCACCATCTAAAACTGCTGTTGTTTGTTGTCCACCAGCATCAGTTCCAGCATTTGGCTCTGTTAATCCAAAAGCACCAATTTTTTCACCTTTTGCTAAAGGCACAAGGAATTTTTGCTTTTGCTCTTCTGTTCCAAACATATATATTGGATTTGCACATAGTGAAGTATGTGCTGAAACGATAACACCTGTAGTAGCACAATATTTAGATAATGTTTCTACTGCCATTGCATATTCTACATCGCTTGCTCCCGCTCCACCATATTCTTTTGGAAATGGAATTCCCATAAATCCATATTTTTTTAATAATTCTACTGTTTCAACTGGAAATCTTTCTTCTTCATCGACTTCAGCAGCTAAAGGTTTAACTTCATTTTGTGAAAAATTTTCAAATAAATCTAAAAATAATTCTTGTTGTTTAGTTAATTTAAAATCCATTTTACCTACCCTTTCTTTGGCGGCATTAGCGTAGCCGTCCCTTCAATAACAATATCACCGTTTTGATTAAAACATCTTGTCATAAACTTAACAATATTTTTTTCATTAATAATTTCACTTACCTCAACTTCAGCAGTAATTGTATCATTAATAAATACTGGTTTTCTAAACTTGCAATTATTTTCTAAAAAAATTGTTCCTGGTCCTGGCAAAGTCATTCCAAACACAGTTGAAATAAATGATGCACTTAGCATTCCATGTGCTATTCTTGTCTTGAACATTGTGTCTTTACAATATTCCTCATTAGTGTGTGCTGGATTCAAATCCCCAGATACTCCAGCAAAAAGATAAACATCACTTTCGCTTACTGTTTTAGTAAAAGTTGCCTTTTGCCCCATTTCAATCATATCAATTGTATACGACATTGTTATTCCTCCTATTCTATACTTTAAATTATAAGCTTTATCTATTCTCTAAACAATATCGAAGACAAAAAAAACATTACAATAAATTTATGTTATTATCAAAATTTTTTATGGACTAATCTTTTTTATCAAATAAAACTTATTATTTTTATAATTTTTGACTATTTCAGCAAAAAGATATCATTTATTTTCACAGTTTTACCTTTGTGAAATCTTTATCATAATTTTTTCTTATATATTAGTTGTACTTATAGAACTATTATGCCATAATTGTATTATCAAATGCAAGGAGCGATCTTATGGATATAAAACATTTAGACTACTTTAGAGAAATTGTTGATTCTCAGTTTAATTTAAGTAAAGCAGCTAGTAAGCTTCATATAACACAGCCATCATTAAGCATGCTAGTTACTAGTTGGGAAAAGCAATATGGCATAAAATTATTTAATAAAAATAAAGGTCGATATATCGGTCTAACAAAAGAGGGTGAATATATTTATAATCACTCCATTCAATTATTAGAAATGCATAACAACTTTTTATATGCCTTAGAAGAAATAAAACAAGGTTTCAAAGGTAATGTGAAAATAGGTATTCCACCTTTAATCATTTCACTTTTATTCAATAAATGTATTTTGGAGTTTATTAGTGATTATCCTAATATTCAGTTAAATATTGTTGAAGAAGGTGCAATGGAACTTCAAAACCAGCTTGCTAATGGTGATATTGATATTGCTATTTTAATTGAACCATTGGCGTATGACTTTTTTAATACAACTACTTTATATGAAGATAAATTAGTTGCCGTTATTAATAATAGTTTACCAATTAGTGTTAAATCAAAGGTATCGCTATTTGATATCTCTAATGAAAAACAAATTATTTTCTCAGAAAATTTCGTTTTACATAAAACAATTACAGAAATGTTTAAAAATCAATTCTTACACCCAAATATTACTTTTCAAACATCACAGTGGGATTTAATAATTGATATTGTTAAAAATACTGATTCAGTTGCAATTATGCCTGCACCAGTTGCACCAAAACTAATTGGCACTGATGCAATTGTTAGAGAGTTAGTTCCTGAAGTGCCTTGGACAGTTTTAATGGCTACAAACAAAAGCAAAATAAAAACTCCTTCTGTAAAGTTTTTCGAGGAGTATATGATAAACTATTTTAGAACTCAATCACAAACAAATATCGTTAAACAAATTAAACCAATTAATATAAGATAAAAAAAGACCAATGGTCTTTTTTTATTCGGTGCTACAATTTATAGGGTGGAATAACTAATATTTAAAAAATATTAGTTGCTTCATCCTTTTATATTTTTTATACATTATAAAAGACAAATACTCTGTTATAATTATATCGACCAAAATATTTAAAAAGG
>JARXZD010000010.1 GCA_029893765.1 Bacilli bacterium PM5-9 | reverse complement strand
CCTCAATGTTTTCTGTCAATTACATTGTATCATAGGCACTTATATGTGTCTTTTTATTTTGTCCTTTTCGGACACTTACTTATTCAATTTAGATAAAAAGTATAGGTTTCAAACCTATACTCTCTAATTAATTATTTTAAGGAATCTTTAAGTTGTTTTCCAACTTTGAATCCTACAGACTTAGAAGCTGCAATATCCATTGGTTGTCCAGTAGCTGGGTTAACTCCTTTACGAGCTGCTCTTTCTCTTACATCAAAAGATCCAAATCCTGGAAGTGATACTTTATCACCTTTTTTTAATGATGCTGAAATTCCATCTACTACTGCATCTACTGCACCTTGTGCATCTTTTTTTGATAATCCTGTTTGTTCAGCAACGAATGCTATTAATTCTGTTTTGTTCATTATAATAATCCTCCTATTGTTTTTCACATATATTATAACATGTGGTTATTTTAAAAAATACTTTTTTCCATTTTTTCGGTAAAAATTCACACAAAATACTTACTATATCGCCTAATAGTGAATTTATTGCAATTTTGTTCGTTATACTGTTTATATTTTGTTAAATCAATATTTGTTAAATAAGTATCGCCCACAAATTCATCTTCAATTGTACTTATTATTAACTCATCAGCATATAAATAAAATTGTTCATAAATCTTTTTTCCACCAGCAATAAATAAAATATCTTCAGAATTTTTAAATTTATCAAATAACTCTTTTACATCATTAATCACAACTACATTTTCATCAGCAACTTGATATGATTTATTAGATGTTAAAACATATGTAGTTCTATTAGTAAGTACTTTACCAATTCCTTCAAAAGTTGTTCTCCCCATTAATAAATTTTGATTTAAAGTTTCTTTTCTAAAAAATTGTAATTCTTCTTTAATATGCCATGGCATAACATTTCCATTTCCAATAAGCATATTTTTATCATGTGCAACTATTAATTTTATCATTAAACAGCAACCGGTCCAGAAATATGTGGGTGTGCTTGATAATCAACTAATTCAAAATCATCATATTTAAAATCAAAAATTGATTTTACATCTTTATTTATTTTCATTGTAGGTAATGGATAACAACTTCTACTTAGTTGTTCTTTAACTTGCTCAATATGATTAGTATAAATATGAGCATCTCCTAAGGTATGAACAAACTCACCCAATTCTAAATCACATACTTGTGCTAACATCATAACAAACAATGAGTATGATGCAATATTAAATGGTACACCTAAAAAGATATCAGCACTTCTTTGGTATAATTGGCAAGATAATTTATTATCTTTACTAACATAAAATTGCATAAAGCAATGACATGGTGGTAATGCCATGTCTTTTATTAGTGGAGGATTCCATGCTGAAATAATTAATCTTCTTGAATTTTTATTGTTTTTTAACTCATTAATTAAATTTTGCAATTGATCTACTCCGCCAAAATCACGCCATTGTCTTCCATAAACTGGTCCTAAATCACCGTATTTTTTTGCAAATTCTTCATCGTTTTTAACTTTTTCAACAAATTCTTCCATTGTTTCATTATTATAATCTGTGCTTTTAACAAATGCTTCATATGGCCATTCATTCCAAATTTTAACACCATTATCAACTAAATATTTAATATTAGTATCACCGCTTATAAACCATAATAACTCATGAATTATTGATTTTAAATGAGTTTTTTTAGTTGTTACTAAAGGAAACCCTTTTGATAAATCATAACGTGCTTGATATCCAAAAACAGAATATGTTCCTGTTCCTGTGCGATCATCTTTATACTCTCCATTTTCTAAAACATGACTAATTAATTTTAAATATTGTTCCATTTCATTTACCCCCTAATGTACCCATACTCCAGTTCCTGCAACAACTGTATTATAGATTTTTCTTACATCTGCTAGTCTCATATTGATACAACCATGCGAACCATCAGATAAGTATAATGATCCTCCAAATGATGAATTAGCTCTCCATGGAGCATCGTGAAGTCCTACTCCACCACCACCTTCAAATGGCAACCAATAATCAACTGGTAAAGCATAATCATAACCATAAGCATCACCTTTCAATGTGAAATGTGTTGTCTTATACATAATTGAAAACTTACCTTTTGGTGTATCTGTATCACCACCAGGTTTTCCTGTAACAACATCGGCAGTTAAAACTAGTTTTCCATCAGTATATAAATAAACTTGCTGATTTGAAATACTTACTTCAACAAAATTGTTATCAATTGATGTATGACCTTGATAGACAACTTTAGGTTTTGAAATACTAATGGCTTTGATACTTTCAACTAATTCATAATTATTTTCCATTGCATCATATATCTTAGCTGTTAAAGCATATTCATCAACACCTGATACTGCTTTTCCTTGACTGACTAATTTTGAATTTCCATTTGAAACTTTATAAACTGTTTCAATACTTCCACCTTTTTTAATAAAGTCTTGGTTAATGCTTGCTAAATAACTTTTAATTGCTTTCTTTTCAACTACAATATTATTTTTCTTATAATCAACTGTAATCCATTTCAACTTATCTTCAGTTGTTGGTTTAATAACATAATCTTTTCCTTCTACTTCTAACTCAATTTGATTTGCTATTTTATATTCAACTTCCTCAATTGTTTCTTCTAAAACACTTGATAAAACATTTGGCATAATAATTGCTTTTGATAAATCTACTTCTAAATTTCCATTTTTTAATGAATTAGCAATTTCTTTTTCAACTAATTTACTATCTAATTGTTCACCAATCACTTCTTTTTTTACAGTGACTTTTCCATCACTTATATTAAAAGAAGCATCTTTTGATTCAAGAAGATTTTTATTATCAATAATTTTATTTTCTTTAATCCAATTTTTTAAGCTTTTTTCATTAACATCTAATTTTGCTGGTTCATAGTTACTACCACTTATAATTAGAATTGGCCACATAAAAGTATTTTGTTGATTGATAATTTCTTCTTTTAGTTTATTTTCATTAATAATAGTATATTCTAAAGTATTTAGTGGATCTTCAATTTCTTCTCTTTTATCTTTTACTAATAATTTAATATTTTGATTATCTAATATTTTTTGAATTGTTTCACTATTATATGATTCAACTTTCTCATTATAGATTGTTGCATTGAAAATGACATTATTATTAAAATAAAGTACTCCAGCTCCATAAATAGCGCCTAAAATAACAATCACAATCAATAATTTAACTCCTATTTTTTTCATAGCATACCTCCTATAAAGACATCATCTATATCTTATAATATCTTTTACTTAATTTCAATTGCATTTTTTAATTATTAGCAATCTCAACATTTATATTATGTTTCTTAAATTTTTGTTTAGAAACTTTCTTTATTAATTTATTTATATTCTCAACATTTACTGTACAAAATGAAAATGTTTTTTTAATATCAATATCATATAACTTATCTTGATCTAGGTTAAATAATCGACTAATATCTTTTTTAGTAACATTATCTTTTTTACCAACATTTATAAATAATCTAACTTCTTCACTACTTGGTGCAACTTCTTCATTAAAGACCATTGATAATAAACCATGGAAAATACTATCTAAATCATATCCTTTTTTCAATAATGGATTAATTTTATCTAAATGATCTTCTTTTCCTGATAAAATTGCTGCTTCTATTTGATCAACAACTAACTTATTTTCCATTGATAATAAATCTTTATTATTTATCATATCCATTTTTGTGATTGTTGTTTTAAGTGATTTTTCTAATGACTTAATTTTCTTTTCTTTATTTCTTGAAATAATTGTATAAGCTATTCCTGTATTATTAGCACGTCCTGTTCTTCCTACTCTATGAACATAATATTCATCTTCAAATGGTAAATCCATATTAATAATAACATCGACACCTTTAATATCTAAACCACGTGCTGCAACATCAGAACATACTAAAACTTTAGTTGTTCCTTTTTTAAATTTAGCTAATACATTTTCTCTCATTTTTTGTGTTAAATCGCCATGAATTGCTTCAGCAATTACATTTTTTTCTTGAAGTGATTCAACAATTGAATCTACTTCTTTTTTTGTATTAGCAAAAATCATAATCATATCTTCACGATGCATCATTAATAAACCTAATAGTGCTTTTCTTTTTTCATTATTACTAACACACATATATTTTTGTGTGATTGTTGTAGCAACTTTATCACTACTTACTACTGATACTGTTTGTGGATTATTCATATACTTTTTACTTAATTTATTAACACTACTATTAAATGTTGCACTAAATAATAATGTTTGTCTTTCTTTATTAATATATGACTCTATTTTTTCTAATTCCTTGGCAAATCCAATTGATAACATTTCATCTGCTTCATCTAAAATTAAGTAATTTACATCATCTAATGATAAATATCTTCTTTCTAGTAAGTCAATTAATCTTCCTGGAGTTGCTACTACGATATTAGGATTTTTTCTTAAATCTTGTTTTTGTTTTTGATATGATTGTCCTCCATAGACTACACATGTTTTTAATTTATCAAAATATTTTCCTAATTTATTAATTTCATCATTAACTTGTTTTGCTAATTCTCGTGTTGGTACTAATACTAAACACTGAATATTTTTGTTCTTGTAATTTAAAGCTTCTAAAATTGGTATTGTAAATGCTGCAGTTTTACCTGTTCCTGTTTTTGCATGACCTATTACATCTTGTTTATCATAGATAAAAGGAATAACTTTTGCTTGTATTTCTGTAGCTTCACTAAATCCCATTTTCTCTACTGCTTTTAATACTCTTTCATCTTTTACTAATTCATTAAATTTCATTTATTTACCGTCTTTCTTTAGATAAGATAATATTTACGTTTATTTATTAAATAAACAAAATATTTATCTTTATTTATTAATTCTATGCTTGAAGATGCAAAAACTTCATTTTGAGTAAGTTGTTCTTTTTCAATTAACTTATGTAAAATCATCTTCTTATTAGTAACTATTGATAAACTTTTTGGTCTTTGTTTATGATAATCATAATAATTTTTATATAAAACCACCCAATCCTCATCATCCTTTAATAATGAAGAATTAATAATTACTTGATAAATATCAAATATTTGCTGATTTAAGTTATTTAATTTATTTCCTATTTCATTAAATAAACTAAAAGCATCTATTTCATATTTTTTTAGTAAATGAACAACTAATTCCTTTGCTTTTTTGTGGTTGTATAAGTGTTCTAATGCATGCTCTACTTTTTCAATTTCGCTTATATCTGATTTTGTTAAAAAATCACTTTCTATTATTTGATATGGTGCTTTTTCATCAAAAACATATCCATATTTATCTATATCATTATTTAAATTTGTGCCTTTTAAGATCTTTAAAAATCCTAATTGTAATTCTTGAGCATTTAAGGCAAAAACTTGATTAAATGTCTTTTTAAAACTTGCTAAATCTTCATTTGGTAATCCAGCAATTAAATCTAGGTGCAAGACTATTTTATTATTTTCTTGAAGCTTTTTTATTACTTTTTCTAATTTAGCAAAGTCTTGGTATCTTAAAACTGCTTTATTTGCTTGAATATTGGTTGATTGAATTCCAATTTCAAATCTGAATTGATTTGATCTAGCTTTTTTATTTATCAAATCAATTGATGAAATATCTAACAATTCTCCTGTTATTTCAAATTGAAAAGTTGTATATTTATTATCATTTTCAATGATATAATTTAAAATTTCATTAGTTCTTTTTGTATCAAAATTAAATGTTCTATCTAATAATTTCACTATTTTAACCTTATTGAAGAAAATTTCATCTATTTTTTTAAAAATATATTCCAATGGAAAGTTTCTAACGTTATTATCTAATGATGCTTGACAATATGTACATTGATAAGGGCAGCCTCTTGATGTTTCAAAATAAATGATTTGATTTTGAAAATCTAGTCCTTTTAAATCATTTGTTAAAGGCATTGCATAGTCAATATCCACATAATTAATACCTTTATTTAAAATAATATCGTTATCTTTTTTTATAATAATATACTCATTACTAATTTCATTATTTTCAATAAGTCCTTTAATTAATTCAACAAATACTTTTTCACCTTCACCACACACAATGTAGTCAAAATCAATGTCTATTAGATCTGATTTCTTTGAAAAACTAACTTCTGGTCCACCTAGAATTATAATAATATTTGGTTTTATTTCTTTAAGTTTTTTAATAATATCTTTTGTTTTTTCAATATTATAGATATAACAAGAAAATGCTACAACATCAAAATCTTTTAATTTTTCTATAATTAAATCAATATCTTCTTTAATAGTATATTCAATTAAATCATGATTAATGTTAGAATTTTTTAAATCATTACTAATAATTCTTAAAGCAGGACTTGGATGAATATACTTAGAATTCAAAGTTGTCAGAACTATTTTCATTACTTTTCTTCCTTTGTTTTCTTTGTTTTTTAATTCTTTCCTTAATCTCTTGTTGTTTTGCATTTTTTCTTTGTTTTTCTAATGCTAATTTTCTTTTCTTTTTATAACCCGGTTTTACCTTTTCTTTTTTCTTCTTTACAACTTTATTAACTATCTTACTATCATAATTATCACTTTTTAAAACTTTTTGAGTTCTTGTTCTTAATCCAGCAGGTTCTAGTACTCCATTTGTAAAATCATAAAAATTAAATGTTAAACCTTTTTCCTCAAGTCTATTAATAGCTTTTTCATCATTGTTATCATAAATGAAATAACTAATACCAGTATACTTATGTCGCCCTGTTCGACCAACACGATGAATATAATATTCTAACTCTTTTGGCATATCATATGAAATAACATGCGATACTCCATCAATATCAATACCACGAGCTGCAATATCACTTGCAACAACAAAGTTAAACTCTAAATTATTAATTCTTTTTAATGTTTTCATTCTCTCACGTGAAGATAAATCACCATGTAATTGGATACATTTAATACCATCACTTGCTAGTTTATTAGCTAGTTCAATAACATCAGTTTTTTTACTAGCAAAGATCAAACATAAATATGGATCAATTGTATTAACTAATTTTAATAATGTTTCATACTTATCTTTTCCTTTGCTTGGTACAATTATATGTTCTATTTTATTATTTGCTTTTTCATTTATTTCAACTATTTTAATTCCTTCAAAATACTTTTTTAAGAAGGGATGCATTTGTTTAGTAATAGTTGCTGAGAAAATCGAAAAACAAACATTTGTATCTAAAAATGCCATAACTTTATCAACTTCTTCAATAAAATTAGAATCAAAAATCATATCTGCTTCATCAACAACCATATACATAATATTATCTAATTTTAAAACATGACGATTATTTATTGCATCTAATAACCTTCCTGGAGTTCCAACAACAATCTGAGCATCAATTAAATTATCTTCATCTAAATTAGAACCGCCAACTAATAACTTAACTTTTAAATCATTATTTGTTTTGGCAAAATCTTGAATGTTTTGATAGATTTGGCTTGCTAATTCACGAGTAGGTGTCATAATAATTGCTTGTGGTTTTTTTATTGAATTATTTATATTTTCAATAATTGGCAATAAAAAAGCGTGGGTCTTACCACTTCCAGTTTGTGATACCCCAACAACATTTTGTTTTTTTCTAAGTAGAGGTATTATTTGCTGTTGAATTGGTGTTGGATTAACAAAATTTAACTTTTTTAAAACACTATTTATTTCACTATTAAAATTATAATCTAAGAAATCTCTTTCCATTATTCTATACCTCCTTCACAAAATGTTACTTTATCAAAATCAAAGAAATGCTCACTTGCTTTTTTTAAATCATCAATTGATTTAGTTGCTTGAACAATTATTTCTCTTGAATTATTTTCTATATCTCTTATATTATGAAAATCTAATTTTTCATTAACTAATTGAACCATTTGTTTTCTTGAATCAATCAATAATAATTCTGGATAGTTTTTTTTGAAATTATCCAAAACAATTGGATAATGAGTACATCCTAATATTATTGCATCTATTTGATCAATATATGGATCAACATATTCTTTTATCGCATCATCAATTAAATCTAATCTATTTCCTTCAATATATTCAACCAACTTAGGTGCTTGTTGTTGAAATACTTTAACACTTGGATCAAGTTCATTTAAAAAGTCTGCATATCTATTTGACTTAATTGTTGCGTTTGTTGCTAAAACAAGTACACTTTTTAAATCATAGTTTAAAAATCCTTTAATTGTTGGTCGAGCAATACCATAAATTGGAATATTTACTTCTTCTCTCATTTTATCAATAGCATTTAAACTTAAAGTATTACAAGCAATAATAATCATTTTAGCACCCTTTTTTTCTAAATATTGTGCTAAATTAGTACCATACTCTTCAAGTTGTTCTTTACTCTTCATTCCATAAGGAACATTTTTGTTATCAGCAATAAAATAAAAGTTTTCATCTTTAATGTTTGCACTTAAATATTTTAAAATATCTAATCCACCAACACCAGAATCAATTACTCCAATAAATTTTTTCATACTACTCACCTCTTTTTTCTTCAACGCTTTTTTGATCTTGAACCATGCCTTTTGCTTGTTCAACTCCAACATATCTAAAAACACCAGATTGATTAATAACTCCAGTAATTTCTGCTTTACTATCTGGATATCTTTGAATAAAACCATATCGATATGAATTATCTAATAGCCACAAATATAATGAGTTTTTATCAAAATCTTTAGAGTTAGTAAAACTTATAGTTTTTCCTAATTGAAAATCACTATGACCAGGCTTATTAAATGAACCTAAACTTTTTTGATTTTTCAAAATATAATCATACGATAAAAATCCATATTCTATTTTTAATCCACCACATTCTTTTTTTGTTAACAATTTCAAATTATCACACATTAAATTTAATTGATTATTTGCTTCTTCTTTAAGATACATTTTTTTATTGTTTTTGGTGTATTTTACATTTATTAACACTAAATCACTTGGTTTATAATCTGCAATATAATAATTAACATTGCTTAAAGCATAAGCATTATTTGGATAAAATTCTGGTTTTGCTGATGCATAGTATGGACTAGGATTGATTGCTAATTCAATAAGTTGGTCTAAAGTATACAATTTGTTTTTAAAAATGTTTTTTAAAGCATTTAAAGTAAACTCTTCTTCAACTAGCTTATTTCCTTTTTCTACTATTTCACTTTTATCTAATTTTTTATTATATTGATAGATAATATTATAATACTCGTAATTTTCAATTTTAAACCCTTTTTCTTTAATAAATGGCATAAATAATTCAGCATTTATATTATTATCAATTAAAAACTTTTTATCTTCATCACTTAAATGTTTTTCAATAACTTGCTTGTTTTTATTATTTATTGTTTTATTTCTTGAATATTTATCATAAGATTGGAAAACGACCAATAGGCATATTGCACTTATGGCTAAAACATAAATTAAAATGTGTCGTCTTCTTAATCTCATATACATACTCCTTTTTACAATTTGTTTTTTATTTCATTCTCAATATTTTTGGAAATATTTCCAAAAATAAAGGTGAAACCATCTTTTGTTTCAACAATGCCACTAGCACCCATATTTTTAATTTTTTCAACGTCTACTAAACTTGTATCATTTAATTTGAATGCTATTTTAGAAGTGCTTGCATTTGTTTCAATAATATTATTTTCACTACCTATTGCAGCTAATAAATCATTAATATCAAAAGGTAAATCAGTTTTATTACTAGATACTTTATTATTAGACATTGCTTTATAAATGAAAAAACAAATCACTAATAATATTATTGCAACAGCAGCTATAATTATTGTCATATTAAAATCCATTATAATCACTCTTTCAATTTTTGTTTATTACCAAACAATTTTATCATAAATAGCAATTAAAGTATAGGAAAAACAATTAAATGAACATAAGATAAATCAAAATAAAAAACTGCTATCTTACGATAAACAGCTTAATACTTAACTAAATATCATCAACGATAAAATTCTTTTTAACACGATCCATAAAAGCAAGCGTTTTATATCGTGCAAATTTAACCATTTTATCAGATAATTCAAAAGTAATTGATTCAATTGAATTACATTCATTTTCTAAATCAATAGAATAACTATCATATCCTAAAATAGCGCCCTCTACTCCTTGAAGTTTAATCATTACAGTATGACTTTGATCTAAAATCAATGGTGAACCTAAAGCACGATACGCAATATTGTTTATAGAAGCAATCTCACATATTTGCATTGCTTTAGTTTTTGGATGCATTATAGCTCCACCTAATGACTTATTATAGCCTGTTGAACCTGTAGGTGTTGAAAAATTTAATCCATTACCCCTAAATGTTTCAAAATAATGATTATTTACAAAAACATCCATTACTTGCGTATGTTGATTATTTTCAATTCTAGCTTCATTCAATGCATGAATAGTTTTAACTTTACCACCATAATTTACTTTGACACAAAGCATATTAAACGCAATTTCATAATACTCTTGAGCAATTATTTTATCAACTAAATCATCGATTTCACTTACAAGAAAATCAGTATAAAAACCAAGAGTTCCCGTATGTATACCACAAAAAGATACTTGATCAATGTTAGGTAAGTGATGATGAATTGCTTTAAGCATTGTTCCATCTCCACCAACAGAAACAACTAAATCTGGAGTTTTCGTATCATAATCAAAAGATGCTTCTAATAATCTAGTTTTTATTTTATCAGCAACTTTTATTGATAATTCATCATTTTTAAAAAAGACATCAAAACTTTTCATATTCATTGCTCCTATCTAAAAAGCAACACTAAAGTATTGCTTGATTATCTTCTTCATAGTTAGGACATTTCTCTTTTTGTCCACATTCGCCATTTTCATCAACTTTTTCATAACCACAGCCTTCGCAGCAAAAATGTTGTCTTAACTCTCTTGGAATAAAAACTCTAATTTCTTCATCATTATAACCAATTTGTAATCGTCTATCATCAATAATAATTGGTCTTTTCAAAACTGATGGATTTGCTTCAATGAATTCCAATAATTCATTAATGCTCATATTTTCAATATCAACTGCTTTTTCTTTAAAAACTTTTGATCTTGTAGAAATTATATCTTCAAAGCCATGCTCTGTTTTTTCAAGAATTGCTTTTAGTTCTTCTTTACTTAACTTTGAAACAAAAATATTTTTCTCAACAAACTCAATACCAAAGTTAGTTAGCCAACGTTTTGCTTTACGACAACTTGCGCAGGATGGTGATGTATATACTTTAACCGACATATATTTTCCCTCCATTTCATTTGACATTACTATCTATATTCTATAATATAAATATAATATAGTAAAGGAATTTTTTGAGGTGGTAAAAAATGGAAAGAGCATTAAGTGGTATTACTCCATCTGGTAAATTACATTTAGGTAATTATATTGGAGCAATTCAACAGTTTATTAAAATGCAAGATTCTTATGAAATGTATATTTTCGTTTCAAACTTGCATTCATTAACAATCTATCAAGATCCAAAAGAGAGAAAGAAAAATACTAGAGATCTAGTAGCTTTTTATTTAGCTTGTGGTTTAGATACAGACAAAACAACAATTTTCTTACAAAGCGATGTTTTAGTTCATGCTCAATTAGGATGGATTATGCAATGTTATACATATATGGGTGAATTATCAAGAATGACACAATATAAAGACAAAAGTCAAAAAAATAGTGATAACATTAATTCAGGGTTATTTACATATCCTTCGTTAATGGCTGCTGATATCTTATTATACGATCCAGTTTATGTTCCAGTTGGTGAAGATCAAAGACAACATATTGAATTAACTCGTGATTTAGCATTACGTTTTAATAATAAGTATGGTGATACATTTGTTGTTCCAGAAATTCATATAACTAAAGGTGGAGCAAAAATTATGTCACTTAGTGATCCAACTAAAAAGATGTCTAAATCAGATGATCCTAGTGATCGTGGTTGTATTTATTTATTGGATGATGCTAAAACTATTACAAAGAAGATTAAAAGCGCTACTACTGATAGTATTGGTAAAGTTCAATTTGATGAAGAAAATCAACCTGGAATTAGTAATCTATTAGTTATTTACTCTCAGTTTGCTAATACGAGTATTAAAGAAGCTGAAGAATTATTTAAAGATGCATCATATGCTGAGTTTAAAGAAGCAGTTGCTCAATTATTATGTGAAAAAATAGCGAATATTCAAGAAAAATATCAATATGCTATTGAAAATAAATTAGTTGAAAAAGCATTGGAAGAAGGAAAAGAAAAAGCTTATAAAGTTGCTTATAAAAAAATGATGAAAGTAAGTAAAAAAATAGGTTTATCAATATAAAAAAAGTTACTGCATAGTATTTTTTAGACGGAATTAACGCATGTTATTTCTGTTTTTTTTAGTTTTTGTAACAAAACTATAATTTTTTTTAATTGAATACATTCAAAAAACTGTCAACAAATAAAAAAATACAAAAATATTTTATCGTAATTAAAATATTTTATTATAAATAAAGTCTACTTAAAAGCATTTTAGAGAAAAAAATAAGTGTCAAAAACGCGATAAACTCGTTGTTTTTTAAATACATATTCTTTTTATAATATATTTTATTGTATAAAAAATATATTTACACTAAATGATTTTTTTTCAAACAAAAAAAAGTATCATTTAAGGGGGTTAAAAAGAAAAATTTTGTGTGATATAATTTGAGTACACTACGGTGTACTATGTTAAAAAATAGAAAGAGAGGATTTAAAATGGAAAAAGTTAAAGTATTAATTTGGGGCTTTGGAGCTATGGGAAGTGGAATGGCTACAATGCTATTAAAAAAAGAAGGAGTAGAAATAGTTGGTGTCTGTGATGCTCATCCAGATCGCGTTGGAAAAAACTTCAAAGAAGTAATCAATGCTACTGGACATGCTCATAAAGATGTTGTTATCTCAGATGATATTGATGGATTAATCGCATCAACTAAAGCTGATGTTGCTCTTTTAGCAACTGACTCTTTCACAAAAAATGCTTATGATAAAATTGTTAAATTATTAGAAAACAAAATTAATGTTGTTTCAACTGCAGAAGAAATGGCATACCCAAGTGCTGGTGAGCCAGAATTAACTAAAAAAATGGACGAAATTGCAAAAGCAAATGGAGTTAGTGTTTTAGGAACTGGAATTAACCCAGGTTTAATTATGGACTTATTAGTATTATGTTTAACAGGATGTATGGAAGAAGTAAATCACATTACTGCTCGTCGTGTTAACTCTTTATCACCTTTTGGACCAGCTGTTATGGAAGAACAAGGTGTTGGTATGGCATTAGATAAATTCAATGAGTTAAATGCTAAAGGTGAATTAGCTGGACATGTTGGATTTAAAGAATCAGTTGGTATGATTGCTGATGGATTAGGATACAACTTAGAAAAATTTGAACAACAAATGAAACCAATCGTTACTGATGTTGATCGTAAATCTCCTTATGGATTTGCTGCTGCTGGACATTTAGCAGGTGTTAACATGACTGCTCAAGGTTATGTTGATGGAAAAGTAACTATTGATATGCAACATCCACAACAAATTGAACCACATTTAGGTGGAACTGAAACAGGAGATTACATTGTACTTGAAGGTAATCCTCGTGTAAACATGGCTATCACTCCAGAAGTTGATGGTGGAATTGGAACAATCGCTATGTGTGTTAACATGATTCCACACGTAATCAATGCTAGTGCTGGTTTAAAAACTATGTTAGATTTACCAGTACCAAGAGCTATTATGGGAGACATGAGAAATTTAATTAAATAATAGTAAAAAGGAGTAATACTAAATGATAAAAAAAGGAACATTTGTAAGAATAGAAAAAACTATTCTTGAAGCAAGTGAAAGAACTGCTAAAATTCCTGATGATACAAAAGCAGTACCATTTAAAATGTGGACTAAAGGAATTTTACAAAATGATTGTGAAATAGGAGAAGAAGCTACAATTATTTCAATGGCTAAGCGTCAAGACACTGGAAAATTAGTTGAGGTAGATCCTATGTATGAATTAAATTATGGAGATTTCTTACCAGAAATGGTTGAAATAGATATGAGGTTAAAAAATGAAAGATAATTTATTTGAGCAAGTAATGGCGCGAAGAGAAGAAATATTAAATAAAGCATTAGGAATTGATTTTAGTAAATATGAGCAAGAAGGTTTAGCTTTCGATTATGAAAAAATGATGGATGAAATGGCATATTCATTAGAAGATGCTATTAAAATCCAACGTGAAAACGGTGTTGGTAATACACCATTAGTTGAATTGAAAAACTTATCTGCTTTAGCTAGAAAATGTGCACCTGCTGGAAAAGGAGCTCGTATTTTCTTAAAAGATGAAGCATGTAATGTTTCAGGTTCTTTTAAAGATAGACGTGCATCAGTTAGTGCATATCATGCAAAAAAATTAGGATATAAAGGTATTATCGCAGCTACTAGTGGAAACTATGGTGCTGGGGTTGCTGCTCAAGCAGCTAAACAAGGTCTTGAGTGTATCATTATTCAAGAATGTTATGATTCAAGACAAGTTGGTCAACCAGAAATTATTGAAAAGGCACGTAAATGTGAAGCATTAGGTGCTGAAGTTATTCAAACAACTGTTGGACCAGAATTATTCTTTGAAGCACTATCAGTTATGGACGAAACAGGATTTTTCAATGCTTCATTATATTCACCATTCGGAATCGCTGGTGTTGAAACATTAGGATACGAAATTGCAACTGAATGTAAAGAAAAATATGGAAAATATCCTGAAGCAGTTATTTGTACAAATGCTGGTGGTGGAAACTTAACAGGTACAGCGCGTGGTTTAATTAAATCAGGAGCATCAAGCACAAGAGTTGTTGGAGCATCAGTAAACTTAAAAGGATTACATATGGCTAGTGATAATGATTTCAATAAAAAATCATTCACAACTGGACATACAGGATTTGGGATTCCATTTGCAACATTCCCAGATAGAAGTGATGTTTTAAGATCTGCTGCTAGACCATTAAGATATATTGATGAGTATTATCTTGTTGAACAAGGTGAAGTATTCTATATAACTGAAGCATTAGCACAACTTGAAGGTTATGAAAGAGGGCCTGCAGGAAACACTTCACTTGCAGCCGCATTCAAATTAGCACAAGAAATGAACGAAGATGAAATTCTTGTAGTTCAAGAATCAGAATATACTGGTGCTGGAAAACACATTAATTCTCAAATTTCTTTTGCTAAAAGAAATGGAATTGAAATTAAATTTGGTGATCCTCAAGCAGAATCAGTAAACGGTGAAAATATCGTATTCCCTGCTGCACCAAAAGATATTAAATTAACAACTGTTGATTTAGATAAGTTAAGAACATCTTATTTAAAAACAATGTTAAAAACATATAATAGATCAATTGCTGATTTAACTGATGTAGAATATAAATATCTACAAGAAGAATTAAAAATTGATAGAGAAAACTTAGATAAATTATTAAGTACTTTGGAGGTTTAATAATGAGCGTACAACGTAAAGAAGACACGTTTTTAGAAGATCGTAAACATTTAGAAAAATTAAGCGATCAAGAAATCCATGATAGATTTTGGGCATTAACTGATGAAATCATTGCCCCACTTATTGACTTAGCTAAAAAGAATACAACACCTTCTGTAGAAAGATCTGTTCTACTTCGTCTTGGATTCTCTTCTATTGAAGCAAAAGCATTAGTTGAAAAAGTTATGGATTATGGTTTAATGCCAAAAGGTGCTGGACATGTAGTATATGTAGCATCTAAAGAAAATAATGTATCAATTAAAGAAGCTGGATTTGGTCTAATTGAAGGAAAATATTGGGACAGCGTAACAAAATACTTCAAGGAGGGCAAATAAGATGGATATCAATAAAAAAATAGATGTTGAAGAAATATTAAAAGATATTGAAAACTATCGTCCAAAACACCGTGAAAGAGGATGGGTTTGGCGTGATGCTGGAGCTCATCAATATGGAGACTTCGTTTATTATGAAAGTGGTTCACCTTTAAAAAATTCTGTACCACTACCATCTGCACGTAGTTTACAAAATATTGATCCACAACCTGATTGTGTAATCACAACTGAAATCGCATCAGGACGTTTTGAAGATGATATTAGACGTATGCGTATGGCTGCATGGCATGGTGCTGACCATATCATGGTTATTAGAACTGCTGGACAATCACACTTTGATGGACTAATTGAAGGTACTACTCAAGGTATTGGTGGTATTCCAGTAACAAGAAAACAAGTTAGAGCACAACGTAAAGCATTAGATATGATTGAAGAAGAAGTTGGACGTCCAATTAATTATCATTCATACATTTCTGGGGTTGCTGGACCTGAGATTGCTGTTATGTTTGCTGAAGAAGGTGTAGCTGGGGCTCACCAAGATCCACAATATAACGTATTATATCGTAACATTAACATGGTTAGATCATTTGTTGATGCTGCAGAATCTAAAAAAATTATTCAATATGCAAATATTGCACAAATTGATGGGGCTCATAATGCTAATGCTACTGCAAAAGATGCATGGAATGTTATGCCTGAGTTATTAGTACAACATGCTATCAACTCATTATTCTCTGAAAAAATTGGTATTAAACCAGAGAATATCTTATTATCAACAGTTCCACCTGCTGCACCACCTGCACCAGACATTAGATTAAACTTACCTTATGCAATCGCATTAAGAAATTTATTCTCTAAATATAAAATGAGAGCACAAATGAATACAAAATACATGGATTCATCAACTCGTGAAGCAACAGTTACTCACGTATTAAACTTATTAGTTTCACGTTTAACTAGTGCTGATGTTCAATCAACAATCACTCCTGATGAAGGACGTAATGTACCTTGGCATATCTTCAACATTGAAGCTGTTGATACTGCTAAACAAGCACTTGTTGGTATGGATAATTTAAGAGAATTAGTTAATTTAAATCTTGATGGTGAACTTGGAGATGAAGTTCGTCAATTAAAAGAAAGAGCAATTCTTTATATGGAAGATATCTTAGCTCAAGGTGGATACTTTGAAGCTGTAGGTAATGCATCATTCATTGATAGTGGATTCTTCCCAGAACGTAATGGTGATGGTATTGCTCGTGATCCTGAAGGAGGAATTGGTGCAGATGCTATCTTTGTTCGTGATGAAGATTATTTAGCTCCAGTTGCTGCTCACTATGGTTACAATAACTTTGAACAATATAACGTTAAAGATCATTTAGAATTAATCGGTGAATGTACTCTTGAAAACCTTGATTTAGTAACATTCATTGGTGAATTAGATGAAACTGATAATGTTCATGTTCGTTTAGAAGAAAACAAACAATATCGTAATTCGAATTTACTTAAACCTGAAGTTGAATGGTTAGCTGATGGAATTGTTGCAGTTGACTTATTCTTCCCTACTTCAAAAATGGTTGCTCAAGCAGCTGCATTAGAATTAGGTAAGAAAATGAATCTTGAAGATGTTGAAGTAATTCATACTGAAATTCTTCACCCTGCTGAAGGAACAAGAATTCAATTCAAAGGACGTGTTCCATTTGATATCGATATCGATACTTTAGATATTCAAGAAGAACCAGAAGTAATGTCAGATAAAGAAATCACTGATTTTGTAAATGATAATCCTATTCTTGTAGTTGCAGGAACAATTGGACAAGATGAGCATTCAGTTGGTTTAAGAGAAATCATTGATATTAAACATGGTGGTATTGAAAGATATGGTATCACATATGAATATTTAGGAACTTCAGTACCAATCGAAAAAATGGTTGATGCTGCAATTGAGTTAAATGCAAAAGCAATTTTAATCTCAACTATTATCTCTCATGATGATATCCACTACAAAAATATGAAAAAACTTGTAGATTACGCTACTGAAAAAGGTGTAAGAGACAAATTAGTAATTATTGTTGGTGGAACACAAGTTACTCCAGAAACTGCTATTAAAAATGGAGCAGATGCTGGATTTGGTCGTGGAACAAAAGGTGTTCATGTTGCGACTGCACTTGTTAAAGCATTAAAAGAAAAACAAGGTAAATAATATATGAATATTGATGTCTTAGTTGCAGAAATTGGTAGTACTACTACTGTTGTAAATGCCTTTGACAATCTAGATAGTGACACTCCAGTTTTTATTGGACAAGGTCAATATCGAACTACTATTGCTGAAGATGATGTAAATATTGGTTTAAATGAAGCTATAAATGACTTAAAAGCCAAATTAGGAGTCGATTCTCTTGAATATAATGACTTCCTTGCTACATCATCTGCTGCAGGTGGTTTAAAAATGAGCGTTCATGGACTTGTCTATGATATGACTGCTAAAGCAGCTAAAGAAGCTGCTTTAGGAGCTGGCTCAAACATTCAAAATATTACTGCTGGAATCATGAGTGACTTAGATTTATTAAAGCTTAAAAATACACCCCCTAATATTATATTAGTTGCTGGTGGTGTTGATTATGGTGAAAAACAAACTGCATTATATAATATGCAAAAAATACTTGAATTAAAATTAGATGTGCCCATTATTTATTGCGGAAATATCGCAAATCATGATGATGTGGTTTTTTTAGCAAAAGAATACAATATGGAAGATTTAGTAACAATTACAGAAAATGTTTATCCATCAATTGATGTTTTAAATGTTGAACCTGTTAGAAAAATTATCCATGACACTTTTGAAAAACATATTACTAAAGCTAAAGGTATGTCAAAAATTCGTGATATGGTAAAACAACATATCATCCCTACTCCAGGTGCTGTTATGGAAGCTTCAAAAGTTTTAAAAGAAGCTATTGGCGATTTAGTTACAATTGATGTTGGTGGTGCTACTACTGATATTCACTCAGTAACTCAAGGCTCAGAAGATATTACTAGAATTTTAATAAATCCTGAACCAGAAGCTAAAAGAACAGTTGAAGGTGATTTAGGATTATATGTAAATGCTAAAAATGTCTATGAAAATATGAATCATCGTGATATGGCAAAAAAATTAAATATTAGTGAAGAAGAAGTTAATGATTTATATGTTAACATTAAGCCAATTCCTGAAACTGATTTAGAAAAACAATTTACTAGATTACTTTGTGAGTATGCAACCGAGACTTCCTTATTACGTCATGCCGGAGATTTTAGGAATTTATTTACTATTTCAGGAGCTAAAAAAATGGCTGAAGGAAAAGACTTAACAAATGTTAAATATGTAATTTTAACTGGTGGTGCTTTAACAAGATTACCTGATACAGAAACTCTTGTTCAAGATATCATCGCTAGAAACTCTGATATAAAATTATTGCCAACTGAACAAGTTACAATCTTAAAAGATAACGATTATATTTTAGCAAGCGCTGGTATTATTTCTAAAATAAATCCAAAAGCAGCAGTTAATTTAATAAGGAGGTCACTAACTTGTACCCAAGAATAAATATAAATATGGAACATTTCCATCACAATGTTAATCATTTATTTAATGAATTTAGTTATTTAGATGAATTATTCATTGTAACAAAAGCATATAGTGCTTATGGTCCAATTATTGATAAATTATATAGTTGGGGTATTAGAACATTTGCTGATTCAAGAATTCAAAACATTAAATCTATTAAAGAAAAATATCCAGATGTTACAACAATGCAACTAAGGTTACCGATGCCTGATGAAGTTGATGAGTTAGTAAAATATGCTGATAGATCATTAAACTCAGAAATAAGTACAATTAAACTTATTAATGAAGCTTGTCTTAAAGCAAATACTACTCATGATATTATTTTAATGATTGATGTTGGTGATTTAAGAGAAGGTATAATGTTTGATTCAGATTATAAAAGCTTTGTAAAAGAAATTCTTGAATTTGATCGCGTTAATCTTATTGGTTTAGGACTTAATGTTACATGTTATGGTTCTGTAATCCCAACAAAAGATACGGTTCAAATTTTAGTTGATATTAAAGAAGATTTAGAAAAAGAATTCAATATTGAAATACCAGTTATTTCTGGTGGTAACTCAAGTAGTATTTACCTTCATTTAGAAAACATTATGCCTAGTGGTGTAACTAATTTAAGAGTTGGTGATGCTTTCATTAGTGGAATTGAAGCTGCTTATTCAAAAGAAATACCAAATATGTATTATGATGTTTTTCAATTAGAAGCTCAAATTATTGAGATAAAAGAAAAACCATCTTACCCTATTGGTGAGCTTGGTGTTAATGCATTTGGTGAAGTTGTTGAATATGAAGATGTCGGTATCCACACACGTGCAATTGTAGCTATTGGAAGACAAGATGTCTCTCAAGATGATATTTTTGCATTAGATAAAGATGTTACAATTCTTGGTTCTAGTTCTGATCATTTAATCTTAGAAGTTCCAAGTAATAAATATAAAGTAGGAGATACTTTATTATTTAGATTGAAATACGGTGGAATTTTAAGTTTATTTACTTCAAAATATGTAAATAAACATATCCTTTAAACAAGAAAACGACTCTAATTTGCGTCGTTTTTTTTACTATTAAAAAAGTATGGTGAAAACACTTAAAATATAGACAATTACTGAATTTCGAATTGATAAATTTGACCTCTTGAAATAAAAAAAATTTATAATTTTTTAATTTACAAGTGAGAATTTATTTTTAATCATTTTTTTATAAAAATATTTTTTTTAGTTTTTTTAAAAAAAATATTAAAAAAACCCAATATAACGCTTTAAAAGGCAGTTTTTTGGCTTTTATTTGCTTTTCTCATATATAATGATATATTTATTAAGTATAATTTTTATCTATGGTAAGTATAATAAATAAATAATAAAAAAAAGATGTTCAAATTATAGACAAAAGTGTGTAATTGGGGTATCATTTAACTATAAAATTAAGAGTAGTTAGTTGATAGGATATTGAATTGTTTAAATCTTATAAATTAACTTGTCTTGATTTAATGAGAGAGGAGTTTTAATTTTTATGAACGATGACGTTTTAATGCCTGAGGTTACCTCTAGGCGAAAAATTTACGGATTAATTGTATTAGTATTATTAGTATTATTCCTATACTATTTCATTAGTGTAGCGGGAGCAGATCCACATTTAGCACTTATTTCAGGTACAATCGCTGCAGCATTCTTTGCTGTAATTGATGGTACGAAATGGGATACTATTGAAAAAGGTATGATGCAATCAATTATGATGGCAATGCAAGCATGTATTATTTTACTTGTAATTGGTATGTTAATTGCTTCATGGATTACTGGTGGTGTTGTTCAAGCAATGATTTATTATGGATTAGGTGTTATCAATCCTAAGTTCTTCTTTGTTACAGCAGTACTATTATCAAGTATCGTTGCTTTAGCAACTGGTTCTTCTTGGACTACAGCTGGTACAATTGGTATTGCATTAGTTGGTATTGCAAAAGCATTAGATATTAATATGGCAATGGCTGCTGGTTCTATCGTTTCTGGTGCATATTTTGGTGATAAAATGTCTCCATTATCTGATACTACAAACTTAGCACCTGCATTAGCTGGTACAACATTATTTGATCATATTAAATCAATGTTATATACTACTGTTCCTTCATATCTAATTGCAATCGTTATGTATATTGTACTTGGATTTATGGTTGTTAAAGATGCTGGAGCTGATTTAAGTGGAATTAAAGCATTACAAGATGTTTTAGATTCAGCATTTACTATTAACTTATTATTACTTATTCCACCATGTGTTATTGTTGGAATGGTTGCTTTTAAATTACCTGCAATTCCAGGATTATTCTTAGCAACTGCTTTAGGTATTATTTGTACAGTAGCTATTCAAGGTGTAACTGATATTCCAACTATTATTGGACAATTACACTATGGATATGAATTTGATGGTTCTACATTACCAGCTGCAGATGCAATTGGAACATTCTTTAGTGAGTATAGCCTAGTTGATGGTGGTACTTTCTATAATGGAATGGAGTTCTTTACTGCAGCACCTGCTGATGGACAAGGAGCTATGGATGTTTTAGATCAAGCAAAAGCTGCTACATTAGGATTTGATGCTCAAGTATTATTAGATATTCAAGCATTATTAACTCGTGGTGGATTAGATTCAATGTTATGGACTGTATCATTAATCTTATGTGCTATGTGCTTTGGTGGAGCTATGGAAGCTAGTGGTATGTTAGTTTCATTAGTTGATTCATTAAAAGGATTAATTAGTAGACCTTGGTCTTTAGTATTAACTTCAATCTTAACTGGATTTGCTGTTAATATCTTAGCATCTGACCAATATGTATCAATCGTTCTTCCAGGTAGAATGTATAAAGATGGATTTAGAAAATTAAATCTTGCACCTAGAGTTCAATCACGTGTACTTGAATCAGGTGGTACTTTAACTTCAGCATTAGTTCCATGGAATACTTGTGGGGCTACAATGTCAGGATTCTTAGGAGTTAACTCGTTTGCATATGCACCATTTGCATTCTTTAACTTACTAAACCCTGCTGTAGAAGTTATTGCAGCAGCAACTGGATGGGCAATGTTCCCAGACGATGGTAGCGATCACATAAAATAAAACTTGAAAAGGTGTTGAAAAACACCTTTTCTTTTAACTATAAACAATAGACACTTTTATACTAAAATGTTATAATTTTTTATAGAAACAAATTAAAAAAGGATGATTATTTTGAAAAAAACAGATGGTTATTTTAAAGCAATGAATGTACCAATTATTGTTGATGATAAAAAAATAAAACTAGGAACTAATTCTATAAGCTTTAGTAAGCTTTATGATATTAATGAATCCTATATAACTGATTATGCAGCAATTTTTAATCCTGCTGTAATTGTAACTTGTGGATTAGTTGGTGGTGTTTTATCACTTTTACTATTTAAAACTTTTTCACTATACTTAGTTACAATTGGTGCTTTTATTGGCTCTATTTATGTTTTTTACATTTATCCAAAAAAAGTAGTTAAAGATAATCCAGATGAATATATTAAAATTATTGATTTTATTTATCATGATACCCATGATAGCGTTGTTGTAAAAGCAAATGCTGATCTTGGTTTGAATAAAGTGAATTTACCAAAGAAAGGAATGATGCAAAAAAGAGTTCTAGGAAGATATCTTTCAAGGCTAAAAAAATCAAGAAAATATTTGATTTCACAATTTGAATCACAAAAGGAGCTTAATTATAGTGTACTTGAGGAAAAATACTCAACAGTAGCAAGAGATCGTTACGGTATTAACTCAACACTTGGACTAAAAAGCATCAAAGCACTTTGTGAAGCATATGATAATGCAGCTGGGAAATACATAAAGCTTGGTTTTAGATTAGCAAGGTTCTCGTTTGGCTTAATTATAGCTATTATTATCTATTTAGTTTTATCAGGTAATATGTTCGATTACCAAAGTTTCTTCTAATAAATATTTTATTTTAAAAGGACAACAGTGCAGACTCCTAATGTCTAATAAAATATTTCAAAATTGAGTCGTAGTCTTAAATTATCTATTGTTAATAAATCACGGTGCAGACTCCTGTTTTTTAGATAGATAGTTTTAAAATTGAGTCGCAGACATTATATGATGAAAGCATATTAAACTTAATTTAGGAGACTATAAAAATGAAAAAAATCGAAATTAATATGAGCGATATTGGCTTTGGAGCTAATCGTATCGGAATTCAACACGGATATACAATCATTAAAGAAAAATATCCACAACTAGCAAGCAAAATTAATTATGTACCATATAATTATATGTTTGAAGATGTTACGCAATCTAACAAAAAATTCTATAATACTGTTTTTGAAGCAACACTAGGTATATATAATGCTAACTTAGATAGTATTGAAAAAGGTAAATTACCAGTTTTATTAGGTGGCGATCACTCATTAGCATTAGGTAGTGTTAAAGCTAGTTTAAAAGCTAATGAAGGTGAGGATATTGGGTTAGTATGGATTGATGCGCATGCTGATATTAATACTTTTGAAATAACAGACTCTGGTCATATCCATGGAATGCCAGTGGCTGGATTATTAGGATTAAATGATGATAAATATAATTCATTAGGAAATGATTTACAAATTAAACCAAGTAACTTAGTTTATTTCGCAACTCGTTCTATTGATTATGGTGAGGATGTATTTATAAATAAATATAATATTCTTAATTTAACTGATGCAAAAATAAAAGCAAGCAGTTTTGAAGAAAGATTAAATGAATTAGTTACATACTTAAAAAACAAAGTAAATAAAGTACATATATCTTTAGATTTAGATAGTATCAACCCTGATGAAATTAAAGGTGTTTCTACTCCAGTATTTGGTGGATTAAAAAAAGATGAACCTTTAAAAATCTTCAAACGACTTAGTGAAGAGTTTGAAGTTGTTGGAATTGATATTGTAGAATATAATCCAATGGAAGATACAGATGAAAAAACTGTAGAATATGTTAATAGTTTACTTGAAGAAGTAGAAAAATTATAATAAGATGAAGCATTGACTTACGAGTTAATGCTTTTTATTATAAAAAAACAATAAATAATTTATTGTTTAAATGTATACAGATATTAATGTTATTGATAAATTAATTAATGCAACTATAACTATTATTTTAACTGGACTATATTTGAATTTAAGACATAAAATAATTGTTAAAAGACAAATAGCTATTTGTAAATAATTGATATTACCTTCACTATAAAGTGCTGGATATAAAATACCTAAGCCTGCACTAAATATTATTGCAATAATAACTGGCCTAATTCCTTTTAAAACTGCTTTAACAATATTTGCACTATTATACTTTAAATATAAGTGCCCTAAAATTGAAACAATAACAAATGATGGTAAGATAAACCCTAATGTAGCAACTATTGCACCTGATAAACCTTCTAGTTGCATTCCAACAAAGGTTGCTGAGTTAACACCTAACGGACCTGGTGTCATTTCAGATATCGTTAAAATGTCAATATAAGTGTTTTGAGACATCCAATGATGATTTTGAACTACTTCTTGTTGGATAAGTGGAATTGCCGCGTATCCCCCTCCAAAGCTAAATAAACCGATTTTAATAAAACTAATTAAAAGGTCAAATAAAATCACTTGTCATCACCTCGTTTCAAAACAAATAAAACGATTGATAATAATAAAGCACCCATAATTAAATATATAACATTAATTTTTAAAAAGAATGAAAAAATAAACGCAAATGCAAATAGTAAGTAATTATATGTTTTATTATCATTGCTTAAATTATTAAATAATGAATATGCAGTACAAACGATAATGGCACCGATTGCTGCTTGCATTCCTTGCAAAGTTGATGAAATAATATAATTGTTTTTAAACATTTCATAAAAAATTGATGAAATTGAAATTATAATAAATGGCGGTAACACTGTTCCAAGAGTTGCAACAATTGAACCTTTAAAACCACCTAATTTTTTTCCTAAAATAATTGATGTATTAACAGCTATTATCCCTGGTGCACTTTGAGCAATAGTAACCATATCAAGCATTTCTTCTTCATCAATCCATTTTAATTCATCAACAAACTTTTTTTGCATAAGTGATATTACAACAAAACCACCACCAAACGCAAATGTACTTATCATCATTGTTGAAGTAAGTAATTTTCTATATTGATTAAACTTTGCCATAACATCACCCCTTTTTTCATATAAAAATAAAGAAACAACTAATAAAAATTACTTAGTTGTTTTATTATATCTTTCAATTGAATCTTCTAAATATTTTAAAGCAACCTCTACATCTTGCCAAGCTCCTGTTTCAACTTTCTTTTTTTGAAGCTCTTTATAAGTATCAAAAAAATGTCTAACCTCTGTTAAATAATGAGGTGGTAAGTCTTCTAAACTTTTAACATGAGAAAATCTTGGATCACGATTACTAACTGCAATTAATTTCACATCTTCATCACCAGAATCCGTCATTTCAAGCATACCAACAATTCTTGATTCAATAATACATCCTGGAAAAGTTGGAAATGAAGCAAAGACAAGAATATCAATTGGATCTCCATCCTTAGCTAAAGTATTTTCAATATAACCATACTCTGCAGGATATAACATTGCAGAATAAAGTGGTCTATCTAAAATTATTCTATCTTTATCTTTATCGACTTCATATTTATTTTGGCTACCTTGTGGAATCTCAATTAGTGCCTCAACAATTGTATCATTCATTTTTCTAACCTCTTTCTTAATTGCTTGCTAAAAAGCCTAATATGACAATATGTAAAGGATAATATATATAAAATAAATATTTTATATTATATCCCTTCTCTCGATTATATAGTAATAATAATAGAATGCCAAATGTTGAAAAAATTTGAATTCCCATTATTTCTTGAGTATATATTGCAATTAATACTAATACTAAATTAATAACGGCAATTTTAATTGGTTCATTAAAATATAAATAACAAACTAAAATTAAAACTATACCATACAATCCATAATCCATATTAACAAATAATGTAACTATTAACAAGGCAATACTTAAATAGTACTTTTCTTTATCAAAACTATAAATTAAGAAATAACCACAAGCTAATGTAATAAAAATATTAGAAAAAATATAATTATTTGTAATTATTAAAAATAAATCAATTATTAAACCAAAGCAAAGCAAAGTAATACCATATTTTAATCTATTTGAAGTATAAATATAGGCATTAGCAACAAAGTATGCAAATATAACAAATGCTAATCGACCAATAATTCGATATTCAATTACATTTGGTTCAAGAAAATATCCATAGTGGTCGATTGTCATTGAAATAAGAGCAATTATTTTTAGCCAAAAAGCGTTTAATTTCATTAAGCCTCTAAAATTGGATATGCTTTACAATCATAATCAGCAAGTATCTTATTAACTTCTTTTCTGCTAATTTCACTAATCACATAATCTTTTGTATGCTTAACAACATTAACAATAGTCAAAATATCTTGTAAGACTTTATCGTTTGCAATGAAAATATATTTATTTACTTCTTCATCATTAACAATTTCTTTTTTATTAGTTGGAATAACAATATCACGTCCATTACAATTACATCTAAAGTTACGAGCAACTTCTAATAAATCCGACATAACAGCAGTTGCTGTTGGATTAGAACCTGCTCCTGCACCAAATAACATTAAATCACCAATAGATTGACCACTAACATAAACAGCATTCATCTCATAACTAACCATTGCAAGTTGATGATTAATAGAAACAAATGATGGCATAACTGATAATGATAATTTACCATTTTCATAATGTGAATGCCCTATTAATTTAATTTCACAATCTAATTTATGTGCAAATTCAATATCGTTAAGACTAACATTTTCAATACCAACAACATCAACATCACTAAATTTAGCATCAACAAAATAACAAAGCATAGCTAAAATAGCAACCTTTCTTGCTGCATCATAACCAGCAACATCATTTGTTGGATCTGCTTCAGCAAAACCTAACTCTTTAGCTTGTGCTAAGGCATCATCATAAGATAAACCATCTTGTGACATTTTAGTTAAAATATAATTACTTGTTCCATTTAAAATACCTTTAATATCATATAAGTAATCTGAAGCTAATCCCTTAGTAATACTTCTAATAATTGGTACTCCACCTGCAACACTTGCTTCAAAATAAAAATCACAATTATTTTCTTTTGCAAGTTTCATTAATTCAACACCGTGTAATGCAATTAAATCTTTATTTGCACTTACTACATGTTTTTTTAATTTCAAAGCTCTTTTAATTACTTCATATGCAAAGTCAATGCTGCCCATTACTTCAATAATACAATCAACACTATCATCATCTAAAATATCCATTACATTAGTAGTAAGTTTTATTTTTGAAAATTCTTTTTTTATTGGTGGTGTTATTTCTTTTACAAGTCCATAAGCAATCTCAAATTGAACTTCAGTTTCTTGTTCAATCTTTTTTATATTATTTAATAATTGCTTATATACCCCACTACCAACTACACCTAATCCTAAAATTGCGACTTTCATTTTTTAACCCCCAAAAAATTTTATTGTAATTATTTAAATATTTTAATACTCATTTCATTTTATCACACTTTTAATAAAAGATAAAATACTATTTTCTTTGAAAAACTATGCTCAATGATGTAAAATAGAGATAATTGGAAAAGGAAGTGTTCTATGGAAATATATATTTTAGCAATCGTTTTTTTAGCGATTATTGTAACATTATTTGTTTTGAAAAAACCTCTTATGGTTTCGATTTTAGCTGGAATTATCTTAAGTATAATTTTATATCAAATACCACTAGATGCAGCTGCAAATATAATTAAAAACTCAATAACATCTCAAACGACAATAAGCGTTCTTTTAGTATTTTATATTATTACATTACTACAAAGAATGATGCAAAAAGAAGATGCTCTAACAACAGCTCAACAATCTATTGAGAAACTTGTAAATAATAGACGATTGGATGCTATTATTTCACCAACATTTATGGGGCTTTTACCTTCTGCATCTGCAGTTTATTTAGCTGGAGCTATGGTTGAAACTTCATGTAAAGATGATTTATCAGCTGAGGATAAAACAGTTATTGCTAGTTATTTTAGACATGTTGCAGAAAGTTTTTTACCAACATACCCAGCAATTATTATTGCAATATCACTTACTGGTGTAAACTTAAATACTTTTATATTAGCAATGATACCAATGGTAATTGTTTATGTTTTATTAGGATATTTTTTCCTTTTAAGAAAATTACCACTAACAACTTTCAAACAAAAAGTTAATATAAAAAAAGAGTTAAGTGTAATTATATCTGCATTATTTCCTATAATTGCTGTATTAATTTTAATTCTTGCTTTTAATATTCCTGCTCAATATGCGGCTGGTGTTATAGTTATTATCTATGCAATTTATAAAAGATATAGCATTAATGAAATGATTGAATTTATTAAAAGTGCCTTTGAACCAAAAGTACTTATTACAACAGCACTAATTTTTGTTTTTAAAGACATTATTACTTATATGAATGTTATTGAATTATTACCATCTTTATTAAATGGATTACCAATACCAATTTACTTAACTTATGGTATCATTTTCTTTTTTAGTGCGATTATTTTAGGAAATAGTGGTGCAAATGTTATTATTTTACCATTAGCATTCTCCACGATACCTGATGCAGGTTTACCTTTATTAATATATTTAAATTGTATTGGCTTTATCTCAATGCAAGTATCACCAACCCATCTATGTTTATTTATGGCTTGTGAATACTTTAAAACAGATATTCTTGAACTATTTAAACGATCAATACCAATGGTTGTAATCTTTTTAATAGTTACAAATATATATTATTTATTATTAAATTTATTTTAGAAAGGAATTTAAAATATGAAGGAAGTTACAATCTATTTAACGAATGCTGAAGAAATTTCAATAATAAGATTAAAAAATAACTCAAAAATTAATAATGTTGAAATTGGTAATTTATCAGAAAATAATTTATTAAGTTTTTTAGAAAATAATTTTTTTACTTGTCACAATGACAATGAAAATGCTATTGAACGCAATTATATTGTGAATACTAATTCAATTGCAAAAATAACTTATAAATAAACTTATTTTCTCTATTTATTTACTTTGATTTTTATGTTACTGTATAACTATAAAATAGTGAGGTGAGTAAAATGAAAAAATATGGTGAAATAGCCTATGTATTAATTGTAGAAAGTTATAATCCTTACACTTTAGAACAATATGAAAAGATATGTAAGGAATATGAGATTGAAGCTCATATAGATGATATTCAATATGTTATTGATGAATTTGTTGAAAGAATGTATTTAGAAATTGAACCAGAAACAGGTATTGTATCTTTAAATTTTGAAAATACTGATATTATGGATGAAATGGCGTATGAATTGCAATTTAATGATGAAGTTGCTCAAAAGTTCGCTAATGTCATTAACAAGCATGGTGATATTGATATTTGTTTCAATTATTTACCAGATATCTCACATAATGCTTTAAATGAAACAATTAAAGAAATGATGTAAAAAACTCAGTTATTAAAACTGAGTTTTTCTATTCTTTCCATTGATGTTTTTTTAAATCAACATTACCATTTTTTTTAAATGTTATATTTTCATTTTCAAGCAAAAATCTTTGCTCTGGCCAGTGAATAGCACATCTACCATTTGCATTAACAACACGATGACAAGGAAAACTGCCATAATATTGTGACATACTTAATGCTTTACCAACCAATCTTGAATTTTTATCATAACCTGCTAAACGAGCAATTTGTCCATAGGTTGCAACCATTCCTTCAGGTATTTCATCGACTATTGAAAAAATTAAAAATAAAAAATCTTCATTTAGCTTTTTTTCAACCATTTTATCTACTCCTATTATTTTGTGTTTTTTATTTTTTAGGTATTAGTAATTTTGAAGTATCAACACCTTCAATTTCAAGTAATTTTATTTTTTTATCTATACCACCAGCATAGCCCGTTAAACTATTGTTAGAGCCAACAACACGATGACAAGGAATTATTATTGATATTGGATTATGACCAACTGCCCCACCAATTGCCTGAGCTGACATACTTTTTAATCCTTTTTTTTGTGCAATTTTTTTAGCAATCTCACCATAAGTTATCGTCTTACCATAAGGTACATCACATAATATTTTCCAAACATCTTTTCTAAACTCATTACCATTAGGTGCTAATGGTAGCAATGAAATATCAGGTTTCATTCCACTAAAATAATCATCTAACCATTTAAAAGCCTTTTCAAATACTTCTAAATTATTATTTTCAATCATTGTTTCATTAATGCTAGCACCATAATATTTTTGATTTTCATTCCACAATCCAACAAGGTTTTCACCATCACTAGCTAATGTAATTATACCAATACTTGAAGGATAATATGTTTTATAAATCATTAGTTTGACCTCCTTTATAATTATTTAATAAATTAATTGATAAATAACTCTTCCATGGGTTAAGTAAGTCTACCCTTTTTTCAATATTTGTTTTCAAATCTATACTAATTTTACTATCCAAATTATCTAAATATATAAAAGTATTAGTTAATTCCATTGTTCTTAAAGCAATATATTTAGCAACCTTCTCTTCAATATTTAAAATTGTTGTCATCTTTTCTATTTCAATATCAGGATTTAATGGATGATAAAAATTAATATCCTCATTAACGAATGCTTTAGCAAGTGCTAACATTTTGTTTGACAAATCTCTATTAATATTTAATAAATTTAATTGTTCATCACTTTTTTTACTTAAATCTATTATATCATCTAGAGTAATAAATGAATAATTAAGATTTTTATAATTTGTTTTAATTTTTTTTGCATATTCATAGATTATATTATTTATTATTTTTGATGCTTCTTCTTTATTTGAATGTTCCTTTATTATAGTAATTAGCGCTATTTCAAAAGGTTCAAAACAACCAGGTAATCGTGTTCCCTCAATAATCAAATCACTTTTATATTCATTAATTACCTTTAATTTATTATAAATTATTTGTGGATCACATTCTACATCAAATAAATGACGAACACGTGCTAAGATATGGGGTATATATGATAGTAGTTCACCATGAATTGTAATTAATAAAGCATTCTTTTTAATATCATTAGCAACTTCAAGCCAACCTACAATATCTTCACCATCTTTTTTAAAGCGAACTACACGATAATACTTATCATCACTTATTAGTTCAACTCCATTAACTAAGTTAGCTTTTAAAAATGAAAGCATTTGTTGCCATTGATATGGTGGTCGATAGCTAAGTGATAATTTTATATTAGATGTTGAATCATTTGAAGTATCAATAACTTTTTTTCTTAAATCAGTTGGTGTTAATTTGTAGTGAGTTTTAAATGCATCATTAAATCTTCTTAAACTTTTAAAACCAGACGCCATTGCTACATCAATTATTGAAATTTTTGTATCAGTAAGTAACCTCTTTGCAAAAAGAAGTCGAAATGTTTGTAAATATTGAATTGGAGTAACATTATACTCTTTTAAAAATACTCTACGAAGATGACGATCACTACAACCGAGTTGATAAGCAATATCACTGATACTTTGATGGTCCGAGCAGCTTTTTTCAAGCATTTTAGCACATTGACTAGCAATGATACTACTTGCATCAATTATAGCGTTTCCAGGAGCTAATTCAGGGCGACAAAGCAAACATGGACGATATCCAGCCTTCTCTGCTTGAGCTGCAGTAGAATAATACGTGCAATTCTCTTGCTTAGGTATTTTAGCATGGCATATTGGACGACAATAAATACCAGTAGAAGATACTCCAACAAAAAATCTTCCATCATATCTTGCATCTTTAGTCTTAAAAATATCATACATTGATTGATTATCTAACATAGTATATCACCTCTAACAATAGTATAACATAAGCAAATACTAAAAATTAGCCATTTTCGGACATTAATAAACTTAAGCATTTATATTACAAAAAATAATTAATATTTTGAAAATGAAGTGAATAACTAAATTTAAAATATGTTATTAAAAAGATATTTATATAAAAAAACACCTACTTAAAGGTGTTTTGCATACTAATGGCAGGGGCGGCAGGAGTCGAACCCGCGATAACGGTTTTGGAGACCGTGGTTATACCATTTAACTACGCCCCTATACCCTATTGATTATACTAGATGCACACCCTAAAATCAAGAGTTTTTTAATTCTTTACAAAGAAAAAGAGCAAACTCGCTCTTTTTTAGATTACAAATGTTTATTGCACCATAAATGATGATAAAATTCCAGCAAAATTTTCAATATTTCTAGTTTGTAAAATAACTTTACCTTTACCAGAAAAACGACATACTAGACCCTCACCAGTTGTAAAACCAAAAGTACCACTTGCTACTTCCATTTTATATGTTAAAGTATCTTCCCAACATACAACATGTCCATTATCAATAACAATTGATTGATCTCCATCTAATTCAAATTCCATTAATGATCCAAATGAATTAATTAACATTGAACCTTCACCTGAAGTTTGAATAACAAATAATCCCCCAGTTTTTCCAAACATTGCTTTCCCAATTCCTTGAGATTTAGTTGTATAATCAACAGTAGCATCACTTGCTAAATAAGCACCATCATTTAATAACCATTGACTTGGTCCAACTTTAATTTCATGAATATCTCCAAATCCTTTTGGAGCAATACCAATTTTACCACCATTCTCTGTTCCAGTAGCTGTTGTAATAAAAAAACTTTCATTAGTAAACATTTTTTTCATCAACGCCTTACCAAAACCACCATTCATTTTTCCCTCTAAACTAACTTTACCATTATGAAATACCATTGCACCTGGTTCAGTTTTAATTGATTCACCATCATTTAACTCAACAGTAATTAGAGGGCTTGTTTTAGATTCAGTTTTTGTATATCTCATTATTTTTATCTCCTTTTTTTTCTCATTATAAATTTAAAAAGTGATTATTGTCAATCACTTTTAATAAATTTCATTAATAATTACAATTAAGTCCTCTTTTTTTACGCCCACTTCTCTTAATTCATTTATTTTTACTTTAAATTCATCAATCATTCTTTTATTTTCAACTTTGTTCAAATCATCAATATTCTCACAAACAAACATACCCATTCCTGGTTTTGAATATACATATCCTTTATGCTCTAACTCTAAATATGCTCTATTTACAGTGTTATGATTAATAGATAATGATTGCGATAATGTTCTAATTGAAGGTAGTTTATCATGTTCTTTAAAAGTGCCATTTATAATTAATTTTATAATTGTATTTGCAATTTCAACATATACAGGATTAGAACTATTTAAATTTATATCAAACATCTTACTTCTCCTCCTTAATTTGCTTTAAAAACTTACTAATGTCTTTTTCATTAACATATGCATAATCAGAAAATACATTATTAGAAACCTTACCATCTTTTTCAAAAACTTCATATTTTTTTACTCTATGATCGCTATCAATATATATATATTCATCACTATAAGAATAAGTTAATGTACTAAGAAAATTATATAATTCATCATTAATCATTATTTTATGCTCTAAATCTAATTCACTAATATTATCGTAATTTTTAATATTATTACTTTTATTACCACTTTCAATAATATAGTTAGTATCATTAATAAAATCTACTTCATAAAATGTTTTTACTTGATATCCTTGATCTTTAAAGATATTATTCAAATCTTCATGTTTGATTATTCCATTAATATAATATTGTTTTTCATTATTATAAACACTTATTAAAAGCATACCCTTATCATTTAGGTAAACACTATCAATCAAAGAAGTATCAATGTTTTTTACTTTATAAATAATTTTATCAATTATTTTATTTTGTAACTCAAGCAATTGTTCACTTTCTTTACTTTCAACAATATTACCACCAGGATACGAATAACTCCACTCTTCATAATTTACAAAACTTTTCATTTCATTTGAGTTTGTATATACTTCAAAGTTTTTAACATCATTTACTTCTTTACAATATGAACTTGCAAAAAATAGTGATGAACCTAAAGCTAGTGGAATTAAATATAAACCAATAAAGATTTTATAACTCATAATTCTTTTTTCTTTAAATCCTATTAATATGAATATTACAGCAAGTAATAGTACTAAACCAAAAACATTAATATAAGTGTTACTTATCCCAAAATTTAACCAATCTCTAGTTAAATAAGGAGTTGGAAATAAATCTCTAAATAAGTTTAAAACAACAAGAGTTATTACATAGCCATAAAAAATATAATCAATCAATTTAAAATTATGTTTTTTATACTTTATATAGTAAATAATATAAGAAGTAATTAATAAAATAAAGATAGTAGCAAATATTATTAAATTATTAAAGGCAAATAGCTCTGAAAAAAATCTTAATGAAAACAATTGTATAAGTGCAACACCAATTAAATCACTCCAATTTTTAACAATACTAAAGCTAAAGAAGATAACACTCGAAATTAAATATTTAACCAAAACAAATGAATATGCACTAAGATAAATCGCACTAAATTTACCATTGCTTTTTTCAATAATACCACTGATATCATAACCATAATAAATTGCTAGTATAACTATATCAATGATAATAAACACTATAAAATCAGCTATTAATGGCTCAAAATATTTAATTATTCTATTTCCTACACCATTCATTCTAAACTCATCTTTGCTTTTTGAAATTAGTGAACTATATTTAACTAAACCAGATAAAATTGCAACTATAATCGAGCAAGAAATAATTAAGTTAAAAACATCTAATATTAAAGCATCATCACTACCACCATTTGCTAATAAAATAATAACAAATGATACAAAAGTAATTAAGAAGATTAATACTGGTAATTTAGCTTGAAATAATATCCTTTTAAGCTGTGAACTCATAGTATATTACCTCCTCTATTGAAGTGTTGATTTTTCTAATATCTTTAATATTTTTATCATTCATTATATTTTCAAAATCAATATTTTCTCTAACACTAACCCAATAAATATTGCTAAAATTTCGATATCCTTTTACATCAATATTCATCTTTGCAAAAAAATCTTCATCTAGTTTTTCATCACTAATTATTTGATAAGTAACATACATATCCTGCACTTCATCAAAATTAGATTGAAATTGAATTGTTTTATTATTAATCATTATTAATTGATCGCAAATATCTTTAATATCATCAGTTGTATGGCTTGAAATAATAATACTAGCATTATTATCTACCACATAATCTAATAACATATCTTTCATTATTTTCCTATTAACAATATCAATACCATCTAGAAATTCATCTAAAAATAAATATTTAGGTTTTAAAGCTAAAGCAATGCAAATAATAGCTAATTTACGTTGTCCTTTTGATAATCTTCTTAAAATTAAATTACTTTTTAAATTAAAATTATTAACAATTTCAATTAATAAGTTTTTATTAAGACTTTTATTGTATAGAACAGCAAGTTTCTTTGCTAGTTTCATAATTGTATCTGTACCAAAATAGAAGTTTTCTCCTAATAAAATTACTTCTTTAAGATATAAACTATTATTTTCAATCGAAACATCTTCAAATTTAATTTCTCCTCTATTTGGATAATAATATGATGATAGGCAATTGAATAATGTTGTTTTACCTGATCCATTTGGTCCAATTAAACCATAAATATGACCTAATTCAATATCAATATTTACATCTTCAAAAATTACTTCTTCATTATATTTAAAACCAAGATTAGTAACCTCTAACATTTTATTCACCACTTTCTTTTACTATTTGTTTTACATATTCTAATTTTTCATTATCAATGTATACATAAGTTTCATAATCGTATATTTTAGAACTATTATAACTTTTACCATTTGAAACTAAAACATCAGCATATCTATCTTGATCATCGCCTTCAGTTTCATAAGAAATTAGTATTTTATTAAATAATTCTTTTTTATTCTCGCTATCAATTAATACTAATTTATTATCTTTTGAAACATTGCTAACATATTTATCTATCTCCTGTTTAGTTGCCTTTTCTGGTGCATAAACAAAGGTATATTTTTTGTTATCTAAGATAAAGTTTACAACAATGAAAGCATTACTATTTTCTATTTTATCAACAATGTCACTCATTTTAACATCATCATTATTAAAAATCATACTAGACCCATTTATTTCTATAAGTACTTCATTTTTTTCTTTCATCATTTTTTTATTTAAAGTTTGATTACTTTCAAAAAATCTACCTTGATTTACAAATAAATTATTTACTGGACAACTTTTAATATTTTGTTTCAAAAAATTTTTAAGTTCATCTTGTTTCCCATTAACATTTAATATCATGAACTGTTCATTATTAACACTTAAAGAAAAGTACTCTTCATCATTTTTTTGAATATTGAATGCACTAATGTTTTCAACTCTTTTTTCACAATTTTTTATATTTTTATCGCCCACACTACTTACTCCTACATAAATCAATGTTATTACTAATACTGGAGCTAAATATACTAATATTTTTTTAACATCAAACTTAGCATTTTGAAAATATGTTATTGTGATAATTAATAGAATTATAATTAAATATGAGAATAAACTTATTGAATATCCACCAATATTTAGTGCTAAATCATTAGTAACTATTGGATACTTTGTTATAAAAATTGTTCTAAAGAAAATGAATAAGATTGAAAATACTTCAATATAGTATAGAACATCTAATAAAATTGTATTATGTTTTTTCAACCAATTTAAATGAATTGAAAACGCGATTAAAACAATACCAATAGAAATTAACACTGTAATTATTTCTAATAAAATATATGATCCTGGAACCATTAATATACTAACTTTTGTAACAACTGCAAAACATGCAATTAAAACTAAAACAGCTAATTTACCTTGGTTTTTTGAAGTAACCATAAATAGTAATCCAAACGATAAGACAAAATATTTCAAATAGAAAATTATAAAGTACATGTTATCATCAAAACTAATATCTAATAACTTAATAATTATAAATAAGATAATATCAATTATTAATCCAATTGAAAAAAATGAGAAAACTGGAGCTAAAAACTTAACAGCCTCACTAACTGGAGTTTGTGAAATAATACTATTCTTTTTTTCATTAACTAAGTAATTATATTGATAAATAAGAACAATCCCAAGTATTGCTGGTACAATTACAAATGATTGTCTTATAAGAAATGCAACAACATCTTGTATTGTAGTTGCATCAGCATCAAATGAAACACCTAATCCATTAAAAAGAAGTGATAATAATGGAATAATCATAATTGCTGCAAGATAGGTAAAAAATGCAAATATTACACTATCTTTTATGTACTTTGAATTCATTATATATTACCTCCTCTAAACTAATATCAACTTCTTTTATATCAATACATTCAATTTTATCTAATATTGAAAGTTGATCGTTATCATTTGCAATACTAATCCAACTAATATTTTCAAATGATTTATACTTTATTAAACTTAAACCAAGCTTTTCAAAATATGTTTTTTCTACTTTGTTATTCATTACTACTTGATATGTTGAATATTTTGCTCTTAAATCATCAATTTCATATGCATCCTGAACTTTTTTATCTTTAAGTAAAACAACACTATCACAAATATCACCAATATCACTAACTGTATGACTAGCAATTATAATTATGGCTTCATTCTTTTGACAATAATCTAATAATTCTTTTTTCATTTTGGTACGATTAACCATATCTATTCCTTCTAAAAACTCATCTAATATTAAAGTTTGTATTCCTATAGCTAATGCAGCAACTATGAAGGCTATTCTTTTATTACCCTTAGACATTGCACCAATCTTTTTTGATTTATCAATTGAAAACATATCGATTAAGAAACCCAAATATGTATAATCAATTTCAAGATTTTTTAATTTGGCTAATTGTTTTGTAAGTGATAACATAGTATTTTGATTTGATGATGTATTCTCATCAAGTAACATTAATGTTTCTAAATATTCAATATTATCAATAATATTCTGATTATTGTAAAATATCTCACCACTATTACAATAAAAAATATTTCCTAAACATTTTAATAAAGTCGATTTACCTGCACCATTTGCACCAACAACACCATAAATATGTGAACTTTCAAAGCTAGCGCTTAACTTATCAAGAATCAGTTTGTTGTCATAATAAAATGTTGCATCTTTTATTTCTATCATTTTTCATCCTCCTATCACTGTACCACTATTATAGTACACTATTAATGTGGTGTCAATAAAAAAAAGCAAATTATTGCTTTTTGTTGTTTTCCATAAAGGCATAACCATAAGACCATACCGTTATTATATTAGATTTGTATTGTTTTATTTTCTTTCTTAATGTCTTAATATGAGTTTCTATTGTTCGATAATCATTTGAATCATATCCCCATATATTAGCTATTATTTCTTTTCTTGATACTGCTTTATTTAAATTTTCAATTAGAAATTTCAATAACTTAAATTCAATTTTTGTAAGTTTTATTTCATCGTAATCAATTAAAACTGTATAAGCATTAAAATCAATTATTAATGTTTCGTACTTGTAATAACTTAAATGTTTTTTCTCTCTTTTATAAAAATCATTAATTATTTTTTGAATTAAATATTCATTTTCTATTGGAAATGTTAAATAATCATCGAGCCCTTTTTTAAAAACTTTCTTAACTAATTCATCATTATATTCTTTATCAATTATATATACTGTTTTATTAAACTTTGTTTTTATCATATCAAGACACTTTACTAAATCTACATTATTTTTATCGTTAATTATAATTACAAAATCATAGATACTATATTCAATTATATCAAGATCATTAAAATACTCTATTATTATTTCATCATGATGAAAATTGCTTAAAAATGCATTATTATAACTAAAACATGCGACTCTAATCACAATTATCATCTCCTTAAAAAAATTATACATTTTATAATTTTAATAAGAAATGAATTAGACTAATATTTCAGTAAAAAACCATATTACTGAAATATACTTCAGTAGTATGAAGTTTACATTTTAATTATATATACCTAAAAAAAACATGCTAAACATGTTTTTGTTCTAAATATTTAATTATTTGTTGAGCAGCAATAGCTCCATCACTTGCAGCAGTTACTACTTGACGTAAATCTTTTTCATTAACATCTCCTGCTGAATAAATACCATCAATACTAGTTTCCATATTTTCATTAGTAATAATATATCCTGCTTTATCAGTAATATTTAAATCTTTTACAAAATCAGTAATTGGGTCTAAACCAATAAATGGAAATAATCCATCAGTATCCAAAACATGTCTTTCATTAGTATCAACATTTTCTAAGACAATTCCTTTAACTTTATCATCACCTAAAACTTCTTGTGGTAAATGTTTAGTAATAGGATTAATTTTATCATTTGAAAAAACTTCATCTTGAACAATTTTATCAGCTCTAAAAACATCTCTTCTAATAACAACGTTTACTTTTGAAGCAAATTTAGTTAAATAAAGTGCCTCTTCTAAGGCAGAATTTCCACCACCAATAACAGTAACAACTTTATCTTTAAATAATGCTCCATCACAAACAGCACAATAACTCACGCCACGATTTGTAAATTTTTCTTCTCCGGGAATACCAAGTTTTCTTTCAACTGTACCAGTTGCAATCAAAACTGCTTTTGCATAGTAGCTATTTCCATCTGCACATTGCACTTCTTTTATTTCTCCAGCCACAATATTATTTACTACACCATATTGATAGACAACACCTAAAGACATTGCATGATCAAACATTGATAATGCTAAATCAGGACCACTAGTTTGTTTTATTCCAGGCCAATTTTCTATTTCAGCAGTTTTAACAAGCTTTCCACCAGGAGAACTTGCTTCTAATAACATAACATCTAGGTTTGCTCTTTTAGCATAGACAGCTGCAGTCAATCCTGCTGGACCTGCCCCTATTATTATTAATTCTCTTATCTCTTTATTTTCCATTCTCTAACCTCTTTAACTGTAATTTATTTTGAGTCTTTGTTTTATCAAAACGATAAAAAAGTATAGTTGCTACAATAATTATTATTACTGATAGCAATTGAGCAGTTTTAATATTCATAATCATTAAACTATCTGTTCTTAATTGCTCTATAACTATTCTACCAAAAGAATAGAAAATTCCATAGAGAAGTGCACTTTGTCCAATATTTAATTTTATATATCTAATAATTAACCTGATTATAATAAAACTAACTATACAAAAAATTGATTCATATAAAAATGTTGGATGATGATATGCACCATTAATAAACATTTTATCAATAATAAAATCAGGAAGCATTAAACTTTTTAAGAATGAGTAAGATACTTCACTCCCATATGCCTCTTGATTAAAGAAATTGCCCCATCTTCCAATAGCTTGAGCAATCAAAACATATGGAAGAATTGTATCAGCAACATCCCAAAAATCATAATTTCTTTTCTTAAAATAAAAGTATCCATAAATCATTCCAGCCATTACTCCACCTTGAATAGCTAATCCACCTTCCCAAATCGCAAAGATTGCTAAAGGATTGCTAAAATAATATGAAGGTAAGCTAAACAAAATATACCAAACTCTAGCACCAATTATTCCAACTAATAAAACATTAAAGAAAAAATCAGTAGCATCACTAACATCATAACCTTTGTATTTCCATTCTCTTCTAATTAAAAAGAAGGCAGTTAATGCTCCTATTAAAATACATATAGCATAATATGCAATTGTAATTGGTCCAAAATGAACCGCTTTTTCACTAAACATCACTTTTCTCCTTCAATTCATCTTCTATTTTTTTAGCAAAGTCTGCACTAACATTTATACCTTTTTCTTGTAATTTAAAATTAGTAACACTAACTTCGATAACGTCTGCCATGCTTCTACCTTCTGAAACTGGCAAAACCAATTTTTCTAATTCAATACCTAAAATATTCTCTAATAACCTATTATCACCAACACGCTCGTATGTTAGTTTTTTATCCCACTTTGATAGCTCGATTACATAATCAATTTGTGCTTGTTCACTGATAATACTATGTCCAAATAACTGAGTAACATCAAGAATACCAACACCTCTAATTTCAATCATATTTCTAATTAATTTTGGTGCTTTTCCAACCAATCTATTATCAAATAAGTGAACTTCCACACTATCATCACTAACTAAATTATGTCCTTTTTTCATAAGTTCTAAAGCAATTTCTGATTTTCCAATTCCACTTGGACCTTTGATTAAAATTCCTTTACCATTAATTTGCATTAATGTACCAGATACCAATTCAACTGGAGCAAACCACTCATCCAAAATAGCGAACAATTGTAACAATAACCTTGAAGTAGAGCCATGCCATCTAAGAATAGGAATATCTTTTTTCCTTGCTATTTCAACAATAACACTTGGTAAAACATTGTTTCTTGAGGCAATTAAACATGGTGTTTGATCACACATTAAAAAATCAAAACAATCATATAAATCATCATCACTCATTTGAGCAATATAAGCAAATTCTTTATTACCTAAAATTAAAATTCTTTTAGGTTCAATAAATTGTCTAAATCCTGTTAACTCTAAACCAACACGATTAACTTCTGGAATTTCAATTAACCTATCACTTTTAACCTCAAATTCTAATGGATCACTAATATTTAAGGCTTTTATTAAGTCACTAACATAATATTTAGTCATTTTTTATTACCCTCTTTATTCTTTTATTAAATTTTTCTCTTGGTAACATAACAATCGCATCACAGCCTAAACATTTTATTTTAATATCAGCACCCATTCTAATAATTTGCCATTGTTTTGATTTTTTACATGGATGATCTTTTTTTAATTCTACAATGTCATTTAAACCATATTCCATTATTTTCACCTCTTTTTAAATTCGATTGTTTTGTTTAAAATTGTAACTTTATCAATCTTTCTATTATTAATAATACATTTATTACCACTTACATCACTTAACACAACATATCTTGAATTAATTTCCTTTACTTTACCAGTAAATCCATCAATTGTAACACGATCTCCAATTTCAAAAGGAGCACTAAAAACAATATAAAAGCCATTTGTAATGTCTTTTATCAAGTCTTGAAAAATATATGTTATCATTACACCAATAAATCCTGCCGATGTTAAAACAACAACTAATTGAACATTGTAAACTGCCAAAATAACAAATATAGCAATCGCATAAATAACATATTTCAAAACAGTTGCTATTATATTACAATAGCTTTTCAATAATTTATTTGTTTTTGATTTATTTTTATCACTAGAAAATAATATAACAATATTATATACTAACTTTTGCATAAATTTACTTATTAAAAAAGCAACTATGATAATAATAATAGTCAACGTAAGCTGACTATTTATTAAAAATTGACTTGTATTATCAATAAACTCTTTAATATTTGTTAAATACATTACACTAACACTTCCCTAAAAAATTGGTGGAGTTGCTACCCAAATAATTTCAACATCATCGCTAGAATTATTTTTTATATAATGCTCGCATTCACCATCAACATAAAATGAATTTCCTTCTTCAATTGAAATTTCTTTATCATCATATACTAATAATGATTTTCCTTTTAAAACATAACCAAAAGCCTCACCTTCAAAAGGTGTAACAATATTACTTAATTTATTTGGTTTTAAAGTAATTAAAATTGGTTCCATTTGATTTTTTTGTGCATTAGGAACTAGCCAACTGATAGTAAAGTCATCATCTTCTTGAACAAAGCAATCATCTTCACAAAAAACAATTTTTTCTCTATCATTTTTATCATCAAAAAACTCAACAGGTGTTGTTCCTAAAACCTCTAATATGTCAAGTAAAGTTTGAATAGAGGTTGTTGTTTTATCACGTTCTAATTGTGATAGAAAACCCTTAGTTAATTCACAACGATTTGCAAGTTCCTCTAAAGTCAAACTATTTTTTAATCTTAATTTTTTTATCTTGGCGCCAATATCCATAAGTTTTCTCCTAACTTTTATGATTTTTTATTTTTAAAATTTTTGTTAATACCAAAACTAAAATCGCAATTCCTAAATAAACGATAAATACCATCTTAGTTGAATAAATATCCATAATATTACCTGCAAGCTTAGAATAAAGTGCCATTGCAATTAAACTTATTATTCCAAAAAAACTTAAAATTGTTGCGTTAAATCTATTTGGCACACTATCTTTAAGATAACTAGGGTTAAATGGTAATATCATTCCAAAAATAACTGGGTCAAATAAAGCACTACAATATACTAGAATTGGAGAAGTTGCAAAACTGATAATTGCAAATTTACATATTAATAAAATCGCAATTAATTCAAAATATTGCTGATCAGTTAATCTTTGTCTCAACTTGTGAGCAAAAAACATAACTAGAAATTCTACAATAACTAAAGCAGCAGTCAAAGTACTAAAAATTTCAACTTTACCATCTAGCTCCAAAATTAAAAAATTAATAAATGATGAAGCTGTTTGCAAAGGAACATATAATAATGTTACTAACATTAAATATTTTATAGCATTTTTATATGAAGACATTTCAACTACCGTTTTAACATCAATTAAATTAGCTTGTTTCTCTTCTTTTTTTCTTTCTTGTAGTTTAAGTAAATTAATGATTGCTAAAACACATAAAGTAGCCCAAACCAAAATAAAATAATTTGGATATTTAATCACTAGAAAACCATTAACTAAAAAACATAATCCCCATCCAATTGAACCAAATGACCTAAACTTTCCAAAAGGAATACCATGTTCATTACCGATATCTGACATTAAATTATCACCAATTGAATACATAGCCATTCTATTTAGATAACATAAACCAGTAGCAATTGTAACTAAAATGAAGTTATCACTCATAAAAATTGTTCCAATAGCTAATAACATTAAAAGATTTTCAATAATTAAAGTACTTTTCTCTTTTTTAAAAATATTTGTAATTGGTGGGCCAATCAAAATACCTATTATTGCAAATATTCCTGCAACAAATAAAATTGTTCCTAATTCACTACCAGTATAATGGTAATGTTCTTTTAAAAATAGTGGTAAATAAGTTAGTAAGGTTCCATTAAAATAATCTGTAAAAACATAATAAAGTCGTGCTCTTTGTGTAATAGTCATTATTTTCTAACCGTAAATAAGGCTACTGTATTAGGCCCAGTGTGAGCACCTATTGCAAAGCATAAATCCATAATATCAACAACAATATCAGGATATTTACTTATTATTACTTCCTTTAAAGCTTTAGCATATTCATCAGCATCATAACTACCAATCACTATCATATATTCATCAACATCTATATTTTCAAAAGCAATTTTTTCAAGTTGATCATATGCTTTCTTTCTTGTTCTAACTTTATCAATATTTACAACTTTACCATTTTGTTTTTTTGAGCACATTACAATTGGCTTAATTTTTAAAAGAGAACCAACAACCGCACTTGAACCTGAAATACGACCACCTCTTTTTAAATATGATAAATCATCAACTATTGCATAGCAATTTGAAACATCTAACATATGTTGAACTTTCGCTTGAACTTCTAAAAGTGATGCACCTTTAGCAACCTCATCTTTAAACATTTTAATTGCATATATTTGCATTGGTCCAACACCACGTGAATCTAAATTAACTACAGTAATTTTTTTATCAATAGCACAGCTATATACAACATTTTGCGTACCAGAAATTCCACTACCAATTAATGAACATACAATAACATCGTATCCAGCTTTGATAATATTTTCAATTACATATTCCACTTCACCATATGCTGGTTGAGACGTAGTAACATTTTTTGCATTTTTCACTTTATCAATAAGAGTATTACGATCAATATTACCATCATCAAGATAGTCAATTTTATCAATAATAATATGTAATGGTAAGAAAAAACAATCTTCATTATCTAAAATTTTATCATTACTTGCTAATGAAATTGAACTATCAACTAAATAAGCTATTTTCATTTTTTCACCCTCTTTATTAACTAAAACTATTATACACTATCCTAAAAAAAAAGACAGTAATATTCAACATTAAGCCACAAGTAAAAAACAATTTATGGTATAATATCATAGTCGAAAGGATGTTTTAAATGAACAAAAATAATGTACCATATATTGTTATTGCAATTCTAACATTAATATATTTATTTTTCTTCTCTTCAAGAATAGTTGTTTTAACAAATCTTAATCCAATTATATTTAATTTAATATCAAGTGTTATTGTTTTTTGTTATCTTGATATTTCATATAAGTTATTTTTTAAAAAGTATCAATTAAATAAATTAGAAATTTCATTTGTTTTTATTTCTTATTTGACAATTTTAATTTATTTATTATTTTTTAAAAATAGTACAACCATTGATTCATCTACAATGGATTTTATACCATTATTTTTCTACCACCCTTCAGCAATTGAGTTTAGCTTGCTTGTTGGTAATATAATCATGTTTATACCAATAGGTTATTTATACAAAAGATTTAACTTACCATTTAGCTTAATCTTTATTTTATTACTATCAGGTATTATTGAAGGTAGTCAATACATATTTAAAGTTGGAGTTTTTGATTTATCCGATATCCTTCTATACTTTATAGGATTTTATTTAGGAAATATTTACTATTCTATTTTAAAGAAAAAAAGCAAAAAATATAACAACATATCTTATGATATTAGTTTAATTTTTACTTTAATTGTAGTATTATGCATTATTTTATTAATTATAAATAAATTATTTTTCTAAATCATTATGAGCAAGATGCCACAAGTAGATAGAAGCTACAGTTGCATAAGGCTCATAATTTTTTTTATACATTTCAAACGTTTTTTTATCTAATGATGTTAAACCATATAATTTCATCATACCTTTTCTAATAGCTAAATCATCATAACTAATAACATTCATTCTTTGCATAGTAAATATTAAAAACATTTGAGCACTCCATTTTCCAATACCTGATAACTTGCTCATTTTTTTTATGACTTCTTCATCATCAAGTAAAAATAATTCATCAAAATCTAGTGTTTTATTAATTACTTCTTCACTTATACTATGAATATATCCAGCTTTACGATGTGTCATTCCACAACTTTGAATATCGTCTAATGATAATTCATAAATATCTTTTGCATTAAAATCACTAACCTTAGCCTTTAATTTTTCAAAAACAGTCTTTGCTGCTTGTTTAGAAACTTGTTGAGCGATGATTTGTTGAATAAGTGATTCAAATGGTTTAGTATTTATTTCTCTTTTAACATAACCAAAATAATCAATTATGCTTGCTAACTTAGCATCTTTACTTTTCAGATAATCAATTATTTTATCATCATACTTTAAATATTCCATAATTATATCTCCAATGCACAATACATTATTGCTTGAACATTCAAATTATTTTCATTTTTAACTAATTTTGATTGTTTTTTATACTCCAAAACCATTTTTTTAACATTTTGATATGTCATATAATTAGGCATACTTTCATATTTAATATCACATTCTAATAACTTTGCTAATCGTTTAATAGTAGTCGGTTTAATAAAAACTTCATTGTATTCATCAAAATAAATTAAGAAAAAAGTAATTAAAGGCCAAGTTGCAACTTTTCGATTAATCTCTACTTTTCTCATATTCAAAACATAAACAAACTCATTCATTGTATCTTCATTAAAATCTTTCAACATATGATAGAGTGCATTTAAAAATATTGAATGAATTTTACTATCTTCTAAATAATGCTTAAAAGCAACCTTTTCAAAAACGGAAATCATTGACGATCTTGTAACAATCTTAATTATCAAGCTAATATTTTTATTAATGTGATAAGTATCCTCTAAAACAAAACTTTCTAAATCAATTTCATTTTTTACTATTTCTAAAATTTTATAACTACTTTTATGCTTTTTTGATAAATCAATAAAAGCTTGATCATTTAGTCCATTTGGATATTTAAGCAAAAATAAGTCGTCAATAAATTGATAATTACCCATTTCATATCATAAACCTTTCATACTTAATTTGTTCTTTTAAAGTTAAATCAGTCTCAATTTCAACACCTTCATTTTTATCTTCCATTACATGAATATTAGTATTTTTAATAGTAATGTAAAATAGTGTGTGGGTCATATAAAGTGGTATTTAAAATATCGTGTGGTTGGCACATACCAAAAAGATGGAAAATCCATTTCAG